>JASHXZ010000017.1 GCA_030043285.1 Xanthobacteraceae bacterium
TCGCGGATTTCGAAGACCGCATTCGCGATCAACTTCATCGCATGCTCGGTCCCGGCGGTTTTGACAGCGAGCGCGATATTGCGGCGATCACGGTCAATCGGTGGCCGCATGGCTACAGCTATGTGGAAAATTCGCTGTTCGACGGCGCCGACTACGAAGATCGTGTTCTCAAGGTCGCGCGACAGCGATTTGGTCGAGTCGCCATCGCGAACACCGATGCCGGCGGCGACGCCTATGCGCACCTGGCGATCGACCAAGCCGGCCGTGCTGTCCACGAATTGTTGACATAACGGACCGACGTGCCGCTAGCGCGCCCTGATGCCGACGATGTCGGCGACGCGCTCGCTGCCCGCACGATGCCACCGCACTTGCACGCGCGTGCCGACCTTGACGTCCGACCATGAGCCTTCCACCCCACCGACGACGAACCGGGTCTTATCGGTGACGTGATAGGTCCAGGCCCGGCGCCTGCGCGCAGCCGTGAAGGTGCGGGCCGCCTCGTCGCGCGCCGTCACGGTGCCGCCGCCTCTGGCCGAGCCGTGATAGGCTGGGACGGCCGCCGCGGACGAGGCGGCGAACGCAGCCGCAGCGACGAACCCGAGATGCAGAAATGATCGCCTGGATCGCATGGATCGCATGGATCGCATGGTTTTTCCCTTCGGCTGGGATTGCGCCCGGAGCTGCGCGCAAAAGGAACGCCGTAAAAATCTCGCGAGCCGCATTCAATCTAACACAAGCTTTCAGCCTCGATCCAGGATCAGATGCGATCTCTCGCGCGGCATTCACGTTCGACAAAATTCAACGCTTTGATAGGGCTGCGTTATGTCGAGCGCGCTCCGCTGGCTGATTGCGGCAATTAAGGTTCTGGTCGAGTTTCTCGTCATCATATGGACGACGCTCGCCATCTATTATTCGAATTTGCCGTGGCCGGCGGTGCGGCTGGGATTGGCGCTGGCGTTCGCGGCGTTCGCGATCTGGGCGTTCTGGCTGACGCGCCGGCGGCGCATGCCGGTGGTGGCGATCGCGGTCGTGCTCGGGGTCGTCGCCTGGTGGCTCACCATCGCTCCCACCGGCGATCGGCACTGGCGGCCGGAGGTTGCCGTCATGCCGCGGGCATTCGTCGACGGCGACCATGTGCGTATCACCGGCGTCCGCAATTTCGACTACCGCAGCCGCAACGATTTCACCCCGCATTACGAAGAGCGCGAGCTTGATCTCTCACATCTGACCGGCTTGGACTTTTTCGTGTCGTACTTCATGGAAGGACCGGTGGCGCATACGTTCGTGAGCTTCCTTTTCGATAACGCCGCACCGTTGAGCATCTCGATCGAGACGAGACCGGAGGTCGGCCGCGGTTTTGAGCCGGTCGCCTCGATGTTCAAGCAATTCGAGTTGATCTATGTGGTTGGCGAGGAGCGCGACCTCGTGGGCGTGCGCGCCATACACCGCGGCGAGCCGGTCTATCTTTATCATATCAATACCTCGCCCGAGAGCGCGCGGCGGCTGTTTCTGGTGTACCTGAAGCGAATCAACGAACTCGCCGAGCGGCCCGAGTTCTACAATTTGCTCGCCAACAGCTGCACCATCAACATCATTCGCTACGCCAACGCCGCCGGGCGGAAAGGGCGCTTCGACTTCCGCCATCTCCTCAACGGGCTGATCGGCAGCTATCTCTACGCCTCGGGGCGCCTGGACACCGCGCTGCCGTTCGACGAATTGCGGCGGCGCTCGCTCATCAACAAGGACGCAGAGGTGGCCGACAGCGCGCCTGAGCCGCAATTTTCGCAGCGCATCCGAGCATCGCTGCCGGAAATGGCTCGCTGATCCCGTTCTGCCATCCTTTTGTGCAACTGGGCGTTTACAAGCACAACCCGAAATATGTCAGCCGCTTAACAGAATTAAGCTTTTCTTAGGATTGTCATTCGAATGTGCACCGCAGGATTGCATCTTTAGCCGGTGCCAGCGAATCCGCTGTGAGGGGATCAATCATGCTCAGGATTTGTGCGCTTTTGGCGATGCTGCTGGCCGGCAGCGTCGCCGCGACCGCGGTCGAGCCCGAGCATGGCACGCGCGAGCAGGCGATGGCTATGGTCAAAAACGTCGAGGCCATGTTCAAGAAGGACGGTGCCGACGCCACCTTCAAGGCGGTCACAGCCAAGACGTTCAACGATCGCGACCTCTATCCTTTCATCTACACACTGGACGGGACCGACGTCGTCGCCCACGGCGCCAATCCCGCGATGGTGGGAAAGAACTTGATCGACCTGAAGGACCAGGACGGCAAGTTTCTCATCCGCGAACTGTCCAAAACCGCCAAGAATGGCAGCGGCTGGGTCGATTACAAATGGCCGAACCCGATCACCAAGCTGATCGAGGCCAAATCCAGCTACGTCGAGCGGATGGGCGACTACTTTGTCGGCGTGGGGGTGTACCGCTAGATTTTTGTCGGTTCGCGGCTCTTAGGACACCGGCCCGCTGAACGCTGGCGCCGGAAAGGCGCATTTCCATCATGCTTCGGCGGCTTGCCAACCTGCCCATCATCATCAAGGCGTTTGCCGCCCCGATTCTGCTGTTGCTTTGCCTGCTGATGTTCGGCGCCAGGAGTTATCTGTTCATCGCCGAGACGGCATCGGGCCTCGACGCCATGTCGCGCTCCAAGCTGCCGACCTGGAACGCCGTCGAGCGGCTCAGCGAAGCCCTGTCCGAGACGCAGCTTTCGCTATTCCGCTACGTCTCGTGGATGAACAGCGGGGTCGATCGCGCCACGCTGAAAAAATCCGAAGACGACCTGCAGGCCCGCAACGCCTATATCTCCTGGCGCATCGACACGCTGCTGGCGCATGGCGAGCTTCCCGAGCACGAGCGCAAGCTCCTGGAGAAGGTGCGGGACGGCTGGCGTAAGTTCGGCAAGCTCGCCAAGGACGCCATGGAGATGGGTGCGGTGCAGCCGAGCATGGCCGTGATGATGCTCGGCGAAATCGACGACCTGCTCTCGGGCTTGCACAAGAATACCGACGAGATCGCGCAATCGATCCGCCTTTCGAGCCAGGACTTCGCCGTCGCCATGGTCGACTCGGCGCGGCAGAGCCGCACCATCCTGCTCGCCGCATTCGTGATCGTCATCCCCTTGAGCGTGCTCTTGAGCATATTGGTCGCGCTGTCGATCGTGCGGCCGGTGCGCAACGTGACCAACAAGATGCTGGCGATTTCCAAAGGCGATCTCGGCACCGCGATCGGCTATGCCGACCGCTCCGATGAGATCGGCCGCATGGTCAAGGCGATCGGTGTCTTCCGCGAGAATGCCGCGCAAATTCACGAGCTGGAGGACCGCCAGCGCGCCGAGCAGCAGCGTCATGCCGATTTACGCAAGGCCGAGATGAACGCCTTGGCGGCGGATTTCGAAGCTTCGGTAAAGCTGATCGCTTCGCGTCTCAATGAGACCGCGAGAAAAGTCACAGCGAGCTCGGCCGAGCTTGCGAAAAGCGCCGAGGTGACGCGCGATCAATCCGCCGACGTGACGCAAGTCGTCGAAGTGATGTCGCTCAGCGTGCAGACCGTGGCCGGCGCCGCCCAGCAAATCGCCCAGGCCATCCCGGAAGTCGCCGGTCAGGTCGCGCAGGCGAGCGAGTTCGTCAAGGCGACCGCGGCGGAAACCAAGCGCGTCGACAACGAGATGGCGCAGCTGATCAAGGCGGTGCAGGACATCAATGCGGCAGTGGGTCTGATCCAGGACATCGCCGGCAGCACCAATCTGCTGGCGCTCAATGCCACGATCGAAGCCGCCCGCGCCGGCGAAGCGGGCAGGGGGTTTGGCGTGGTCGCGACCGAAGTGAAGGCGCTGTCTAATCAGACCGAGCGCGCGACGCGCGAAATCACCACCCGCATCGAGGCGGTGAAATCGTCCTGCTCGACGGTGGCGACCAGCATCGCCTCTATCGTCAAGGCCATGCACAACGTCGAGAATCTGTCGCAGGCGATTGCCGGCTGCGTCAACGACCAGGCCGCCGGCACCTCCGAGATCGCCGGCAGCGCGGCCTCGGCCAAAGGCTGCGTCGAGAAGGTCGCCGATATCCTCACGCGGCTGCACGAAGCTGCCAATCAGACCGACGGCGCCTCTAAACTGGCGGAGTCGGAAATGCAGCGCCTGTTGCGCGACGCCGACATGGTCAATCAGAAGCTCGATACCTTCATCGCCAGCGTGCGCGCGGCGTAATAGCATTGTTTCCCGGATGCGGTGCAGCGCGCAGCGGTGCGCCGCTGATCCGGGATCGTTTCAAATCGAGAGCTTGTGACGATCCCGGGTCTGCAGCGCACCACTTCGTGCTGCGCTGCGCCCGGGAAACCCGGCCAAGATTTATGCGCTCCAGGGCATGAGCCTTGCGGCGATCGGCGCCCTCACTTAAT
>JASHXZ010000018.1 GCA_030043285.1 Xanthobacteraceae bacterium
AGCAGGATGCGGTTGACGATGAAGGCGGGAAAATCCTCCGACACCGCGATCTGCTTGCCGAGCTTGCCGATGAATTGCTTGGTCGCCTCGAAGGTGGAATCGTCGGTGGCGATGCCGCGGATCACCTCGACCAGTTCCATCAGCGGCACCGGATTCATGAAATGAATGCCGATGAAGCGCTCCGGACGGTCGGTCGCGGCGGCGAGCCGCGTGATCGAGATCGATGAGGTGTTGGTGCCGACGATGGTCTCGGGCCGTAGCGCGGGGCACAGCGTGCCGAAGATCCTGCGTTTGACGTCCTCTTTCTCGGTCGCCGCCTCGATGACGAGATCGCATTCGATGAGCGCGTCGAGCGTGTCGGCCGGCGTGATGCGCTTGATCGCAGCCTGGCGTTCCTCCTCGGTGATGCGTTTGCGGCTGACCTGGCGCGCCAGATTGCCGTTGATCGTGGCCAAACCTTCGGAAATGCGCTCGGCGGCGACGTCGTTGAGCAGGACGTGAAAGCCGGAAAGCGCGCAGACGTGGGCAATGCCGTTGCCCATCTGGCCGGCGCCGACCACGCCTATCGTGCGAATGACGGGCGGCGTCTCGCCGTTGCGTGCGGAACGCGCCATCGGCCGCTCCTTCACCTCGTTCATGATCCTTGCCTCTTATACGACATTCCGCCGCCTCGTTCGACGTGCGGTCAGCCGCGCGGCTTGCCGAGCTCGGCGGCGAGCTCCGGCAGCGCCTGATAGAGATCGGCGACCAGGCCGTAATCGGCGACCTGGAAGATCGGCGCCTCCTCGTCCTTATTGATCGCCACGATCACCTTGGAATCCTTCATGCCGGCCAGATGCTGGATGGCGCCGGAAATGCCGACCGCGATGTAGAGGTCGGGCGCCACCACCTTGCCGGTCTGGCCGACCTGCCAGTCGTTCGGCGCATAGCCGGCGTCGACCGCGGCGCGTGAGGCGCCCACGGCCGCGCCGAGCTTGTCGGCCACCGGCTCTATATATTTGGTGAAGTTCTCGCGGCTTTGCATCGCCCGGCCGCCCGAAATGATGATTTTCGCCGAAGTGAGCTCCGGCCGCTCGGACTTCGACAGCTCCTCGCCGGCAAACTGCGACACGGCTGGATCGGCCGCGGCGGCGGCGTTTTCGACCGGTGCTGCGCTACTGCCTTCGCCTGTCGGCTGAAACGCGGCGGTGCGCACCGTGATCACCTTCTTCTTCTCGCGCGAGCGCACAGTCGCAATGGCGTTGCCGGCATAGATCGGCCTCTCGAACGTGTCCGGAGCGTCGATCTTGATGACGTCGGAAATCTGCATGACGTCGAGCAGCGCCGCCACGCGCGGCATGAAATTCTTGCCCGACGTGGTCGCCGCGGCGACGATGCACTCATAGGGCCCGGCGAGCGCCACGATCAGCGCGGCCATCGGCTCCGCCAGCATATGCTCGTAGGCGGGCGCCTCCGCCAGCAGCACTTTCTTGACGCCGTCGAGCTTGGCAGCGGCGTCGGCGACGGCGTTGCAGCCCTGGCCGGCGACCAGGATGTGCACGTCGGCACCGATCGCCCTGGCGGCGGTCAGCGCTTTGTTGGTCGCGTCCTTGAGCGCTTTGTTGTCGTGCTCGGCGATCAGCAGAATCGGCATCATTCGCCTCGCAAGCTATTCGTCATCCTGAGGTCGCCGCGCGCCGCGCGGGCCTCACAGGATGCAGCCGAGGCACTTACACCAATCATGATATCGCCCCGGCCTCGTTCTTGAGCTTGTCGATCAGCTCGGCGACGCTCTTGACCTTGACGCCGGCCTTGCGCGACGGCGGCTCGGCGGTCTTGATGGTTTCCAGCCGCGGTGCGATGTCGACGCCGTAATCGGCCGCGGTCTTGTCATCGATCGGCTTTTTCTTGGCCTTCATGATGTTGGGCAGCGAGGCGTAGCGCGGCTCGTTGAGCCGCAAATCGGTCGTGACGATCGCCGGCGTTGTCAGCTTCACGGTCTGCAGCCCACCGTCAACCTCGCGGGTCACCGTGACGGCATCGCCGTCGAGCACGACCTTCGAGGCGAAGGTGCCTTGCGGCCAGCCGAGCATCGCCGCCAGCATCTGGCCGGTCTGATTGCAATCGTCATCGATCGCCTGCTTGCCCATGATGACGAGGCCGGGCTGTTCGGCAAGCGCGATGGCCTTGAGAATTTTCGCCACCGCGAGCGGCTCGACCGCACCATCGGCCTTGACCAGGATGCCGCGGTCGGCGCCCATGGCGAGCGCGGTGCGGATGGTTTCGGCAGCCTGCTGCGGACCGATCGAGACGGCGATGATCTCGGTCGCCTTGCCAGCCTCCTTGATGCGCAGCGCCTCCTCGACCGCGATCTCGTCGAACGGGTTCATCGACATTTTGACGTTGCCGAGTTCCACGCCCGAGCCATCGGCCTTGACGCGGATCTTTACGTCTTTGTCGATCGCCCGCTTTACGGGCACCAGGATTTTCATCGCGCGTTGCTTTGCGTTTCTTGCTTGGTTCGGGCCTTTTGGCGGGCCGCCATGCTGCGGTGCGGGAACCTAATGGCCGTAATGGCAGCGAGTCAACGCGCTTACAGCGGGTCGAAATGGCCGGCGACGATTGCGGGTTCCGAGTGCACGCAATCGAACAGCTTGACGCCGGCCGGGCGCATGACCGCAAACAGCACCGCGCCGGTGGCGAGGCCCCCGACATGGGCCCAGTAAGCGACGCCGTCATGCTGCCGGATCGACGCTTCCACGACCTGCCAGAGCGCCCAGCTGCCGATCACCCAATAGGCGCGGATGCGCAGCGGAATGATGCCGAGCAGGCAGGTCACCTTGGCGCACGGCCGGAACAGCAGATAGGCGGCAATCACGCCGGCGACCGCGCCCGAGGCGCCGATCAGCACGGTGGTCGAGCCCGGGTCGCTCAGCGCGAAAGCCAAGCCGCCGCAGACGCCGCACGCCAGATAAAAGCCGAGAAAGCGCCAGTGCCCCAACACCTCTTCGATGTCGTCGCCGAACACGAACAAAAACAGCAT
>JASHXZ010000019.1 GCA_030043285.1 Xanthobacteraceae bacterium
CTCAACACCGCGTTCATGGGCGACGGTGCGGTGATCCGCATCGCCGCCGGCGCCACCATCGAGCGGCCGTTGCATCTGTGCTTTGTCGCCTCGCAAAAGCCGGCCGCAAGTTTCGTACGCTCGCTGGTCGTCGCCGCGCCCGGCGCGCGCGCCATGCTGATCGAAAGCCATGAAGGCCCGTCCGGCAGCGATTATCAGGTCAACGCGGTGCTCGAATTTGTTGTCGGCGACGGCGCCCATGTCGATCACGTCAAAGTCGTTGCCGAAGGCGCCGCGGCGCTGCATGTCTCGACGCTCGCCGCGGCGGTCGGCGCCAAGGCGCGCTTCAACACGTTTACTTTCACCATGGGTGGCGCCGTGGTGCGCAACCAGATTTTCCTGAACTTCGACGGCAAGGACACCGTCGCCGGCATCCGCGGCGCCACGCTCATTCGTAACCGCCAGCACGCCGACACCACGCTGTTTGCCAACCACGTCGCCGGCGGCTGTCAGAGCCGCGAAATGTTCAAGACCGTGCTCGACGACGAGGCGCACGGCGTGTTCCAGGGCCGCATCATCGTGCGCCGCGGCGCGCAGAAGACCGACGCCAAGATGATGACGCAGGCGCTCCTCTTGTCCGACCGCGCCGAGGCCGACAACAAGCCGGAGCTCGAGATTTTCGCCGACGACGTGCAGTGCGGCCATGGCGCGACGTCCGGCGCGCTCGACGAGGAGCTGAAATTCTATCTGATGGCGCGCGGCATTCCGGCGGCGGAGGCCGAGGCGCTGTTGATCCAGGCCTTCCTGGGCGAAGCCATCGAGGGCATCGAGCACGCGGGTTTGCGCGAAGCGCTGATGGATTGCGCCGTCGGCTGGCTCAAGGCACGAGGCGGACGATGAGCACCGAAGCGCTCACGCAACACCGTCCGGCGGCCGCGGCGGCGTACGATGTCGCGCGCATCCGCGCCGACTTTCCCATCCTGGCGACGCAGGTCTACGGCAAGCCGCTGGTTTATCTCGACAACGCCGCGTCGGCGCAAAAGCCGCAGGCCGTGCTCGACCGGCTGCACCAGGCCTACACGACGCAATACGCCAACGTGCATCGCGGGCTGCATTACCTCGCCAACGAAGCGACCGAGGCCTACGAGCTGGCGCGCGAGAAGACTGCTGCATTTCTCAACGCCAAGCGCAAGGAAGAGATCGTCTTCACCCGCAACGCCACCGAGGCCATCAACCTCGTCGCCTATACGTTCGGGCGCGAGCGCATCCGCGAAGGCGACGAGATCGTGCTCTCGATCATGGAGCACCATTCCAACATCGTGCCGTGGCATTTTCTGCGCGAGCGCCAGGGCGCCGTGCTCAAATGGGCGCCGGTCGACGACGAAGGCAATTTCCTCATCGACGAATTCGAAAAGCTGCTCACGCCGCGCACCAGGCTGGTCGCGATCACGCAGATGTCCAACGTGCTCGGCACGCTGGTGCCGGTGAAGGACGTCACGCGCCTTGCGCATGATCGCGGCATTCCGGTCCTGATCGATGGCGCGCAGGGCGCCGTGCACCTCGACGTCGACGTGCAGGACATCGACTGCGACTTTTATGCCTGCACCGGCCACAAGCTTTACGGCCCGACCGGCATCGGCGTGCTGTACGGCAAGTACGCCCATCTCGAAGCCATGCCGCCATTCAACGGCGGCGGCGAGATGATTCGCGAGGTGTTTGAAGACCGCGTCATCTATGGCGAGCCGCCCCACAAATTCGAGGCCGGCACGCCGTCGATCGTGCAGGCGATCGGTTTAGGCGCGGCCATCGACTATGTGAACGCGGTCGGCAAGCCGCGCATCCGCAGCCATGAAGCCGACCTCGCGCGCTATGCCCACGAGCGGCTGCGCGAGATCAACTCGCTGCGCATTTTCGGCACCGCCAAGGGCAAAGGCCCGATCGTGTCGTTCGAAATGAAGGGCGCCCATCCGCACGACGTGGCGACCGTCATCGACCGCTCCGGCGTTGCAGTGCGCGCCGGCACCCATTGCGTCATGCCGCTGCTCGCGCGGTTCGGCGTCACCGCGACCTGCCGCGCCTCGTTCGCCATGTACAATACGCGCGAGGAGGTGGACGTGCTGGCGCAAGCGCTCGTCAAGGCGCAGGATTTCTTCACATGAGCGATGAAGCGAACAAGACTGTGTTGGATGAGACACCCGCTGGTGTCGCGGCGGCGCCTGGCGCTGCGTCGGATGCCGGTGTGCCGGGCGCAGCGGACGCCGCAGAGCGATCCTCCAACATTCCGCCGGACGAAATGGCGCGGTTGACCGACGAGATCATCGCCGCACTCAAGACGGTGTATGACCCGGAAATTCCGGCGGACATTTACGAGCTTGGCCTGATCTACAAAGTCGATATCGACGACGACCGCGCGGTGAAGATCGACATGACGCTCACGACCCCGAACTGCCCGTCGGCAGCCGAGCTGCCGGGACAGGTCGAGAACGCGGTCGCCGGCGTCACCGGGGTGCGCGAAGCCAAGGTCGCCATCGTGTGGGATCCGCCGTGGGATCCAAGCCGCATGTCCGACGAGGCGCGCACCATGTTGGACATGTGGTGAGTTCAGGGAGGATACTTGGTGTGAGTTGTGCGGTGGCAGTCAAATTCTTAAATCAAGCAGACGATCAGAGGCAACGTTAGGAGACGCGAAATGGCCGCTCCTCGGCCGAGACCTCAAGTGATGCGGCTCACCGATGCCGCGGCCGACCGCATCAAGGCGGTGATGGCGAAGACCGACCGGCCGATCGCGGCCGTTCGCGTCGGCGTCAAGAATGGCGGCTGCGCCGGCATGAGCTACTACATGGAATATGCCGAGAAGGTCGATCCGCTCGACGAGGTGATCGAGGACAAGGGCGTGCGCATCCTGGTCGATCCCAAGGCGGTAATGTTCCTGCTCGGCACCGAGATGGACTACAGGGTGGAAAAACTCTCGGCACAGTTCGTGTTCAACAATCCGAACCAGACCGCGGCCTGCGGCTGCGGCGAGTCGGTGCAGCTCGAGCCGGCCGCGGGGGCGGCCGGCGCCTGATGGCAGCCGGCTCAGGCGACGCGCGCCGCGGGTGAACCCTGGTTGCCGGCCTCCGCCTCGGGATCGGTCTCGCAGATCACGCGGTTGCGGCCGTTGCGCTTGGCGGCGTAGAGGCACTTGTCGGCGCGCTCGATCAGCGATTGCGGCGTGTCGCTGCGGCGCAGGAGCGCGACGCCGACCGAAAGCGTCACGCGGCCGAGACGCTCACCGCTCGACCGCTTCATCAGTTCCTTGGCCATCACCGCGCGGCGGATCTGATCGGCCACATTGATCGCCGAGCGCAGCACCGTACCCGGCAGCGCAATGACGAATTCCTCGCCGCCATAGCGTGCGGCGATGTCGTGGTCCTTGACGTTCTGCTTGATCGATTGCGCCACCAGCCGCAACACCTGGTCGCCGGTCTGATGGCCGAATTTGTCGTTGAACAGCTTGAAATGGTCGACGTCGGCCATCAACAGCGACAGCGGCTCATTTTTTTCCTTGGCCTCGGCGATCGCCTTGACCAGCGCGTTGTCGAACAGTTTGCGGTTGGCGAGCCCGGTCAGCGCGTCGGTCTGGCTTTCGGTGCGGACCACCGCCAGGTTTTGCTGCAGCTGCTCGATTTCCTGTCTGGAAGCCGAAAGGCTCGATTCGAGCTTCTTGTTGTTGACCTCCATCTCCCGGGTGCCTTCGATCAGGCGCTCGATCACCGCGCGCAGCGTCTCGCGATCGCCGGTTCCGGCGAGCTTGGCGGAGGCATCGGCCAGGCTTTCCGAGTAGCTGGTGGTCGAGCCGGATGCGGCGTCGATCATTGCCAGCACCTGCTTGATCTCGTCGAGCACGCGCGAGCCGACCGTATCGACGCTGTCGGTGACGCGGGTGGTGGCGATGTAGGTGTCGTAGATCTGCTCGAGCTCGGCGTCGGCGAGGGTGTGTTTCTGATCCAGCGCCTTGTTGATCGCGCCGTTGAGCGCCGGATTGTAGCCGGTCGCGTAATGATACCAGATCGAGAAATTGCGCGGCGTGGCCGGCTCTGCCAGGGCCCGAATTTGATTAAGCGCGACTTGAGCGAAAGCGAGGGTTCGCTCGTGCTCGTCGCGGGGCACGGTCATCGCGGGATCTCCGGTCGCACGAGACGATGGTCGTCGCCGCGACGGGGCCGTCGCGGTCAGACAGCGACCCTAGGAGATAGCCGTGAACGAGCGGTAAACGGTTGTGAGGCCGGGTAACGCGCAACCGGCGAGCAGGCGCGCTGGGCTTTAAGCCTTCACCGGCACCGGCCGCAGCAGGAAGGCCGGCAAATGTGCGGCGTCACCGTCATCGTTGCGGCTGCGCGCCGGCGGCTGCGGTATGCGCCTGGTCCGCGCCTCTTCGATGCGCGCAACTGGCGCGGCCGGTCGTCGCGGCTGGCGCCCAGCGCCGCCGCCGTGACCGCGATGACCTTGCGGTCGGCGCTCGCCATGACGGCGGCCGCCATTCGGCCGCGGCGCCGATTCACCTCCTTCGGACGCGGCGCCGGCGCCAGCCGGTGCGTCCATGTAGGGAATGGTACGGCCGATCAGCTTCTCGATCGCCGCCACTGCCTTGGCGTCGTTCGAGCCGGACACCAGCGTGATCGCTGTGCCGCTTCGTCCGGCCCGGCCGGTGCGGCCGATGCGGTGCACGTAATCGTCGGCGTGGAACGGCACGTCGAAATTATAGATGTGGCTGACGTCCGGAATATCGAGGCCGCGGGCGGCGACATCGGAAGCGACCAGCAGGGTCACTTCACCCTTGCGGAATTGATCGAGCGCCGCCATGCGCGCCGGCTGGTCCATGTCGCCGTGCAGCGCCTGCACCGAAAACTCGTGGCGTTTGAGCGAGCGGAAAAGCGTCGCCACGTCGCGCTTGCGGTTGCAGAACACGATGGCGTTCTTCAAGCCTTCGGCGGAGCGGATCAGGCGGCGCAGCGTGTCGCGCTTGTCGAAATCCTCGCGGCCGGTTTTGACCAGGAGCTGCTTGGTGGTTTCGAGGGTCGTGGCGGGGCGGGCGACTTCGACGCGAACCGGATTGTGCAGGAACTGCTCGGTGATGCGCCGGATTTCCGACGGCATGGTCGCGGTGAAGAACAGTGTCTGGCGGGTGAAGGGAACGAGCTTGCAGATGCGCTCGATGTCGGGGATGAAGCCCATGTCGAGCATGCGGTCGGCTTCGTCGATGACCAGGAGCTCGACGCCGGTGAGCAGGAGCCGGCCACGCTCGAAATGGTCAAGGAGCCGGCCGGGCGTGGCGATCAGCACGTCGACGCCGCGCGTCAACTTGAAGTCCTGATCGTCAAACGACACGCCGCCGATCAGGAGCGCGACGTTGAGCTTGTGGTTGGCGCCGTATTTGGTGAAGCTTTCCTCGACCTGTGCGGCGAGCTCGCGGGTCGGTTCGAGGATCAGGGTCCGCGGCATCCGGGCGCGGGCGCGGCCCTTTTCCAGAAGCGTGAGCATCGGCAAGGTGAACGCTGCGGTCTTGCCGGTACCGGTCTGGGCGATGCCGAGCACGTCGCGATGTGCGAGAACGTGGGGGATTGCCTGGTCTTGAATGGGGGTAGGAGTTTTGTAGCCAGTCGCCGCAACGGCAGCGAGAACTTTTTCGGACAAGCCGAGATGGGAGAAGGACATAAACCCTCGTGTCGGCACCGGCCCGCGGTGCAAAATTTCAACAATGACCAGAAGAAACGCGCCGGGCGGCGAATCTGCCTAGCCTTCGGTTGCCGGCAACATATGGTCTAATCCCCGAAAGTCAACGGCAATTGCCTCGCCGCAACGCACTAAGTTAAACAGATTCCTTCACTTTCTCCTGATGGAGCCGTCGCCATGCCAGCTTCCGCCGCCGATCCCTTGCCTGTCGTCCTGGTTCCCGGGCTGAGCTGCTCGGCCCGTCTCTATGCCGACCAGATACCGGTCCTGTGGCAGTTCGGCCCGGTGACGGTTGCCGACCATCGCCGCGACGACAGCATGGCGGCGATCGCCGGCCGCGTTCTCGCCGCCGCGCCGCCGCGCTTTGCGCTCGCCGGCCTGTCCATGGGCGGCTATATCGCCTTCGAAATTCTCCGCCAGGCGCCGGACCGCGTCGCCAAGCTCGCGCTGCTCGATACCGGAGCCGGTTCCGAAGTGCCGGAGCGCACCGCGCAGCGCAAGCCGCTGATGCAATTGGCTCAGCAGGGCCGCTTCGCCGAAATCACCGACGATCAGTTTCCGCTGTTGGTGCATCGCGCGCGTCATGGCGACGCGGCGCTCAAAGCGATCGTGCGGACCATGAACGAAGAGACCGGGCCGGAAGCCTATTGCCGGCAGCAGCAGGCCATCATCGGGCGATCGGATTCGCGGCCCGGCCTCGCGGCGATTGCCTGCCCGACGCTTGTTCTTGTCGGCGATGACGATCAACTGACGCCGCCTGCGCTGGCGCGGGTGATGGCTGAAGGCATCCGCGGCGCCCGGCTCGTCGTCGTGCCGGAGTGCGGTCATTTGTCGACCCTGGAACGGCCGCAGGCAGTTAACGAGGCTTTGGTCGACTGGATGCGCTGGTGAGGCGCGCATCAGATCGGCGATGCGGGGCAGGCTTGCCGCAGGGCAGGGTGCAAGCGCGCGCGTTTGTGCTAACGGTCCCGGCGCTTTTGGGCAGAAAGGGTTGAGTGCAGGAATGGAGACGTCGATGCGAATGGTGACCCGCGCAGCGCTTGCCGCGCTTGTGCTGTTGGCTGCGGCAGCTGCGCCGGCCGCGGCACAGACCGATTATCCGACCAAGCCGATCCGGATGGTCGTCGGCTTCGCGGCCGGCGGCGGCAACGACATTTTCGCCCGCCTGGTTGGCGCCAAGCTCGGCGACATTCTCGGCCGACAGGTGGTGGTGGAGAACAAGCCTGGCGCCGCCGGCCGGCTGTCGGCCGAATACGTCGCGCATCAGGCGGCCGACGGCTACACGCTCCTGGTCGGCGCCAGCGGCGCCATGTCGATCGGCCCGGCGATCTACTCCGACCTGCAGTATCAAACAAACAAGACCTTCACGCCGATCGGCATGATCGCCAACTTTCCCTTGATCATGGTGATCAGCGCCGACAATCCATCCAAGGACCTCAAGGAATTCGTCGAATGGATGAAGCAGCATCCCGACAAGGCGAACTACGCCACCTCCTCGCCGGCCTTCACCATCGCTACCGAGCTGTTGAAGCTGAAGACCGGCATGCCCGGCACCGCCATTCCCTACAAGAGCAGCAATGAAATGAACCTGAGCGTCATCAGCGGGCAGACCGCGATGACCATTGCGGACGGTCCGCCGACCGTGCCGCAGGTCAAGGGCGGCAAGGAAAGGGCGCTCGCGGTGACCGGAAAGGAACGCGCGGCCGAGCTGCCCGACGTGCCGACCATGACCGAAGCGGGCTATCCGGGAGTGGAAGTGAACCTGTGGAGCGGCGTCTTTGCAGCCACGGCCACGCCGCCGGCGATCGTCGACAAGCTACGGAAGGCGTTCGCACAAAGCATCACCGATCCTGGCGTGGCGCAAAAGCTGCGCGCGCTTGCGGTCAATCCGGGCGGCGCGTCGCCTGAGGAATTCCGCCGCATCATCGACGGCGACATCGCCAAATACCGCGACGTCGTCCAGGCCGCGCATCTGAAGTTCGAGGACTGAAAGCCCCCGCTTTCGTAGCCGCGGACCTGCGCGATACCGTCTACGCGTTCCCGACCTTTGCGTCGGACGTCAAGAACATGGTGTGAGCGCGCATCTACAGCGTGCTGGACTTTGTAATGGAGGTCCATTGCAAAAGCCCCCTCGCGCGGGAGAGCTCTGGGCTCGGCCAGCGAAACTACGTATCGTTGAAACTCAGAATGCTTTGAGGAGACAATGGCCGGCCCTCCCGCTCCCCCGAAAATCGAAACTTATGTAGTGCCTCGATATCTCTATCGTTATCGATCACTGGCGCACCTAGAGCGTGAGATGAAGGCCATAAGGACCGCTTACGTATATTGCGCAAATTTTCGTCGGATGAATGACCCGATGGAGGGATTCTATTCGGAGAGCAAATTGTTGG
>JASHXZ010000020.1 GCA_030043285.1 Xanthobacteraceae bacterium
GCTTTCCACTCCGCCTAATGCGCGGTGCTCGATTCGATACCCTCGATGTCCTCCAGCATGGTCTGGCCGAGATGACGGATCGCCTCAGCCGTCAAAGCCGCCCATTGGTCCTTCGGCCCGAGCATGATGGTCTCGGCCAGGCTTTCGGAAATGCGCGCGACCATGTCGCCGAGGTCGACGTTCTCCTGGCCCTCGATTCGCTCGCGCACCAATTTGTTGATGTCGCAGTGCAGGCAATCGCTCATGGGATAGCTCCGTGGTCCGTAGGGCGGGCTGAGCGCAGCGAAGCCCACGCGTCCGACGACAAGGATTGTCGGCGTGGGCACGGCGCTTCGCGCCTTAGCCAACCCTACAGATATAGCTACGAACTAACGTGTTTGCCGATGAACGCCACCATGCGGGCGAACAAATCCCCGGTTTTGGTGAGATCGGGCGAATGGCCGGCGTGCCGCTCCATGTCGATGTAGTCCAGCGCAATGTCGCCGCCAGCCTTCTTGTAATAGGCGCAGAACCGCTGCGGCTCGTTGCCGGCAAAATCGGAATCCGGGTCTTTGTAGTCGTGCTGCACGTCATTGTGGCCCTGGTACCAGACGGCAGGCGGCAGCGCGACTTGCTCGCCGCGCTCGAGCGCCAGGAGCGGATTGCCTTCGGCCATGTTGGCCTCGCTGCCCCAGTACGAATCGTGCCGTCCAATGATTGCCTTGCCCCAATCCTTGCCGACCGCAAGATCGCGCTTGGCGTGGCGGTAGCGCGACAGCGGATTGATGACCGGCCACGACATGATCACGCACCGCACCGAGGCATCCTGCGCGGGTGTGCCGGCCGGCAACGCAATCGCCCCATAGCGCGGATCACGCGGTCGCATGGCGACCAGCATGGCCAGATGGCCGCCACTCGACTGGCCCGAGAGCCCGACGAGGTCGGGGCGGGTCTTCAGGTCGCGCGCGTTGGCCTTGGCCCAGCGCACCGCGTAATTGATGTCCTGCACCGAGGCCGGGTACGGGTCCTCGCTGCCAGAGCGAAAGTCGAGCGCGATCGAGACGATGCCGTGCGAGGCCATGTATTCATGGCGCAAATGCTCGGACAGCCGGTCGCTCATGCACCACGCCCCGCCGTGGCACTCGACCATCGCCGGGAAAGGTCCCTGCCCGCGCGGTTTGAAAATCCGCGCCAGCAGCGGCGTGTTGCCGTGACGCAGATACTCGACGTCGCTGACGTCGTAGTCGGTGGTTGTTTTGGCTTCGAGGGTTGCGGTGGTCATGACGCGGGGTCTCCTTGGGGTCGAAACAGTCTAACCCGGATGCGGTGCCGGTAAAATCGGTGCCGCTTGCGGCCGCGTAGCGAGATACCAGCAGCACAGCCGGCCGCCAGCCGTTTCCAAGGCTCGGCGTCGTGGCGTTCGTCCGTGTCGAGTAGTAGCCGCCTATTGCTGCTCCGGCTCCTCTGGTGCAGGCACGGAACCGGGCGCGCCCACCGCAGGCCCGCGCGGCTCGTCCTTGGTGGACGTGCACTTGGCCATGAATTGCGTGCGTTTAGCGCCGGCCAGCTTCTGCTGGTCAGCATAGAACTTGCAGGTCGCGGCCTTCTGTTTCGGCGTCGCGGCGCCAGCAGGGTTAGACAGCAGCGCAAGGGGTGCGGTGGCCAACAAGCCAGCTATGAAAGCGGATAGGTGCGTAGGGCGATGCATCGCGGACCTCCTCAGTACCAGGACAAATTCCCGGCATTTTGCGGCGACAGTGCGGATCAGGGCACCGGCAGGATCGCTCGCTGGCGTTTGTGGGGCATGGCGCAGGGGCGAGCGGGCGGGTTATGACATGATTCCCGAACGACGACAGCGCCGCCGACCCGCATGCCCCCCAGCCAGATCAGCCCTACGCTTGCCCGCATTGCGCCCGGCCTGACCGGAACCGCCGAACTGGTCGTGATGGCGGAGCACACCGCGCCCTTCGTCGGCTCCGGCCGCATCGCCGTACTGGCGACGCCGGTGATGATCAACTTGATCGAGGCCGCTGCATTGGCGGCCATCGAGCACCTCTTGCCCGCGGGCCACCAGAGCCTGGGTATCCACCTCGACGTCAGTCACACGGCGGCGACGCCGGTCGGGCTGCGGGTCACCGCAAGTGCCGAGGTTTTGCGACTCGAAGGCCGCACCGTCACGTTCCGGGTCGAGGCGCGCGATCCGTTCGAAGTGATCGGCGGCGGCACCCATCAGCGCATCGTGGTCAGCGTCGACCGGTTCGACGCGCGCGTGCAACGCAAGCTCGCCGGCGCGCCGTAATTGGGTGTGGCGGCCGCCTTGCGCGAAGCGGTCAGGCCACCTTACGCGAGCGCCCGACGAAAAGGCCGAGGACGAAGAGAATGATTGCCGCAATTGCGGCGATGATGGCATGCTTCATGTGCATGTGCTGCGAGCCCGGAATGTAGCCCGGCATGAAGTTCGGCAACGAGCCAGCCGCCGTCGTGTAATACATGACCGCAACGACCGCGCAGATAATAGCGAGAAGGAAGGCGAACATTTTCATTGCATCTTTCCCCGTTGCGACCAGCGCAGCCGGATCTCGAGCGCCGGCCCACCGGCGACGGGGTTAGCACGCGCCATCGGTATTGGCGAGATCAACCGGCGACAGTGTGAGTAGCGCCAGGCGCCGCGGTTCTTGAAGGGGACGATTCGAATATCCACTTGCGCGAGGGGGGCGCGACGGGAGCTTGGCGTTGCGCCACGATGTTGCCGATTGCCAGATCAGCAAACGCGAATTGTTGCGCAGAGCTGCGGCTCTGGGCGGTTTGATGGGCCTGTCGATGTCAGCCGCAATGTCGAGTTCCGGGGCGAGCGCCGCGGTGGACGGTAAAGTCGCGGGCATCATAGACCCGGCGATTGCGGCACTGGCGCCGGCAAACGAGGCCGGTGGTCTCGCTGCCGCGGTCCGCATCGACGGCCGGACTGTGTTCTTCAATCGCGGCGTGGCTGACGAACGCACCGAACAGCCGATCACGTCGGATTCGCTGTTCAACATCGCCTCGGTGCGCAAACTGTTCGAAGCAACGCTCGTGGCCGAAGCTGTGCTGCGCGGCGAACTTTCGCTCGACGATCCGGTCAACAAATATGTCAGCGAGTTGCAGGGCGCGTATATCCGCCGGGTCACCATCGGCGAGCTCGCCACCCACACGTCGGGCCTGCTGTTGCCAACCGACCATCCGCCGTGGCCGGACGAAACCTACTCGCTGGCTCAGTTCCTGCACATCCTCAACGTCTGGACGCCGCCGAACGGCGAGCAGCCGGGCAAGCAACGCATCTACACGCACGCCGGCTATGTGTTGCTGCAGCTTGCCCTCGAGCGCCGCTACGGCAGCCCGATCGGGGCGCTTATCGAAAGCCGCATCCCCAAGCCGCTCGGCATGACTTCGACGTTGGTCCCGGAACGCGGGCCGGACAATCGCGCGATCATGGATCCGCAATTCATGCGACGGACGGTGCAGGGCTATTCGGCCGACGGCATGCCGATCGGACCACCCGGCAACCAGCAGAGCTATTTTGACTTCCCCGGCACCGGCCAGATGTTCTCATCGGCGCGCGACCTCGCCATCCTGGTCGGCGCTTGCCTCGGCGACCAAAACACCGTCGATCCGCAAATCGGCAAGGCGCTGCAATTCACCCAGCACGAATTCTTCCGCGTCGACGCGCAATACGGCCAGGCCATGGCGTGGGAGGTCAACGATCTGGCCGGCCCGACAATCATTGACAAGCCGGGCGGCCTCAACAACGCGTCGGCCTATGTGGGTCTCGTCCCGGAGCGCAAGCTCGGCCTTGTCATTCTCTCCAACCGCGGCGACATCCATCCCTACGATGCGGCGCGCACCGCGATATTGCCGGCCTTGGCCAAGTTGCCGGCAGAGCCGACCAACCCCTGATCGCGCCCGCCGCTTGTTTTCGCCACCGCCAGCGAGGATGATCGTCCGCGAATAATCCGTGTTGCGGGAGGATAATTGTGGTCACAACTGTTGCGCAGCGGCGCCTGTCTGCTGTCCTTACTCTCCTTATCGCAGGTTTGATTTCCGCGACGCCGGTCCGTGCGCAATCGCCCGATGATCTCTATGCCAAAGCCAAGAGCGAGGGTGCTTTCGCCTTCTACGTCGGCGGGCCGACTGCGCCTTGGGAGGCAAGAGCAAAAGCCTTTACCGAGAAATATCCGGGCATAAAGATTTCGGTGGGCGGTGGTTTTTCCAACGTCCTGGACCAGAAAATCGATCAGCAAATTGCGGCGAACAAGCTCGAAGTCGATGCCGCGATCCTGCAGACCATTGCCGATTTCGTGCGCTGGAAACGTGAAGGCCGGCTGATGGCATTTCGACCGCCCGGTTTCGACAAGATGGACGCGGCATTCAAGGATCCCGACGGCACATTCTGGGCCACGATGGTCAACGTCGTGCCTTACATGTACAACACCACAAAGGTCCCTGCCGC
>JASHXZ010000021.1 GCA_030043285.1 Xanthobacteraceae bacterium
GACCGTGCCGCCGACGAGCGGGCCGTTGACGTCGAAATTACCGGTGCCGACGCCTCCCGGGACGAGAGCATCCCAGGAGCTGGTGCCGAAGCCGTAGCCGCCGTTGATGCCGATATAGATGCCGCTCCAATTGTAGACCGGCGCGGCGACCGGGACGTAAGCCGCCGGGGCGCGGGGCGGCGGCGGTGGGGCTGGAAGATCGGCAGCAAGTGCCGGACCTGCGCTCAACGCTAACGCGGCGGCCAAAACAATCCGCTTCATACTCGTCTCCTGTCCGTCGTCATTCCGAATTTTTGCTTCATTGGCGCTGCCGGCATGCGCGGGCCGCAGCGTCCCTGTGCGCCAATAAGTATCTGATCCCGCTCCGAAATGATGTTACCCAAATGCCACAACGGGCGACTTTCGACAGGCGCGCTCCGGCGTGCTGGCGCGGGTTGCTCCAACCATGAGTTTTCCGGCGCCGAGGGCGTATTTCGCGGGTTTTCCCTTGCATTTGCGCCTGGAACAAAATAAGAACTTTAGGGTACTTGCCACAGCGCCGGGCCGATCCATGTGGATAAGGCCAGCGGCCGAGCAATCGGCCTTGCGGCGCGCCGGGCACCCGGTAGGGTCGGCGGCGGCGCGGAAGTTACACCGACAGCACAGAGCGAACGGAGCGAGACATGGCGGGCAGCGTCAACAAAGTCATCCTGATCGGCAATTTGGGCGCCGATCCCGAAATCCGTCGCACCCAGGATGGCCGGCCGATTGCCAACCTGCGCCTCGCCACCTCCGAGAGTTGGCGCGACAAGGCGACCGGCGAGCGGCGCGAGAAAACCGAATGGCATCGCGTCGTGATCTTCAACGAAAACCTGTGCCGGATCGCCGAGCAATACCTGAAAAAGGGCTCGAAGGTTTACATCGAGGGCGCGCTGCAGACGCGCAAATGGCAGGACCAGTCCGGCCAGGATAAGTACTCGACCGAAGTCGTGCTGCAAGGCTTTCGCGGCGAACTGACGCTGCTCGACCGCGCCGGCGGCGCGGGGGCGGGCGGCGGCGGCGATTTCGCCGACCAGGGCGGCGAGTTCGGCTCATCGGGCCCTAGTCGGAAAGTTGCGGCGCCCGCCGGCGCCGGCCGCGGCGACATGGACGACGAAATTCCGTTCTGATCGGTGGGCGCGCGTTCTTGCGCGCGCGGAGCAAAGCCGTCTGGACAGTCAAGGCGCAAGCCGGACAGCATGTCGCTGGCGCTCGCCGTATTGACGCCGCCATGCGGATTTTTCAGTCACCGGCGCTTATGAGTTGATCGGCGCGGCCGTCTGCCGCGCTTGTGTGTGTCTTGCCGGCGGTGCTGCTGACGCCCGCCACCTGGACGCTCGATAATGGATCTGAACGTCATCTACGCCATCAAGTTCGTGCATGCGATCGGCGCGTCGGTGCTGTTCGGCACCGGGCTCGGCATCGCCTTTTTCATGTTCAAGGCGCACCGCACCGGCCATCCCGGCGTGATCGCGTTGGTGGCGCGCTTCGTGGTGATCGCCGACTTCGTTTTCATCGCCACCGCGGTGGTGCTGCAGCCGATCACCGGCTTTGCGCTCGCTTGGGCGATCGGGCTCACGCCACTCAACGAATCCTGGATCGTGGCGGCGCTCTGGCTCTATGTGCTGGTCGGGTTGTGCTGGCTGCCGGTCGTGTTCATCCAGAGGCGCATCCGCAATCTTGCCCATGAGGCGGCGCTGAAATCACAACCGCTGCCCAAGCGCTATTATCGCCTGTATCGGATCTGGTTCTGGCTGGGCTGGCCGGCTTTCATCGGCGTGCTGGCGATATTCGCGCTGATGATCTGGCAGCCGCATTGGTATTGAGCGCCGCCGTTTGCACGAAACTCTGGAGGGGTGCCGGTCGCGTTCAGCCCGCAAGCGCGAGCGGTTCGTTGCCGGCTTGGTCGGCGCGTGCGAGCGCGTCCAATGCCGGCCCCGCCAGCACGTAGGTGAGGCATTGCGGCAGCGGCTGAAAACCGGTGCGGTCGTAGAATGTCCGCGCCGCAGCGTTGTCGGCGCGCACCGTCAGCTCGACGATGGGACTGCCGATCGCGCTGGCGAACGCGGCGACGCGTGCCAGCAGCGCGGCGGCGATGCCATGCCGGCGTTGAGCGGACTCGACGAACAAGTCCTGCAGGAACACGACCGGACCGTTCCAGCCAGTGATGATACGGCGGCTGCAGGTCGCCATGCCGACCACCGCGCCGTCCAGTTCGGCCACGTAGGCGCTAAATCCCGGATGCGGTCCGAAACCGTCGCGCAGCCAGTCGGCGGCGCTGGCGCGAACGACATGCACGGAGTCCTCGGCTTCCGCCAATAAACGCTTGAGCCGCATCAGCGCCGGCACGTCGCTGGGCTGCGCGGCGCGGATGTGAAACGCCGGCTCCCGTGTTGTCTCGGTGGTTTGATTATCCATCTGCGGCGAAGACTTGTGCGGCGGCTTTGACGTTGTTTGTTTGAGGTTGCCGCGGCAACACGCGGTCCCCGTGACCATGGCCCTTGATGGTTAATGAGCGATGAATTCGCGCTCAGCCCAGCACGGCACGGATGCCGTCGACCACGTACTGCACCGCCAGCGCTGCGAGCAGCACGCCGAGCAGGCGCGACAGCACGATATTGCCGGTCACGCCGATCATGCGGCCGATCCGCGCCGCAAACAGGAAAGCGACAAAGCACGACGCGGCAACCGCGGCCACCACCGCCAGCAACAGGCCGAGCAGCAGCGGATCGTGTCCCGAACGGCCGGCCAGCAGCACGGTCGCGGTGATGGCGCCCGGCCCCGCCATCAGCGGAATTGCCAACGGGAAGGCGGCGATGTTGCGCGCCCGCTCCTCCAACGCCTGCTCGGCGGCTTCGCCTTCGCGGCGCATGCGCACCCCGAACACCATCTCGGTGGCGATCGAGAACAGCAGCAGGCCGCCGGCAATGCGAAACGCCGACAGCGAGATGGCGAGCCGCGCCAACAGCCAGTCGCCGATCAGCGCCGATCCGATCAAGATCAGACCCGCGATCAGCGCTGCGCGCGCGGCGACCTGGCGGCGCAGCGATACCGACAGGCCTTCGGTGATGCCGACGAAGGTCGGCGCCAACCCAATCGGGTCGACCACGACGAACAAGGTCACCAGCGCCGATATGACGAAGTCGAGGGTCATGGCCGAGACGTGGCGGCGGGCTCAAATCCAGCGGCAATGCTCCGCCTAAGCGAGCCGCCGCGGTGTTATATGCGGCTGTCGTTTTGGCCGGCAAATCGGCCGTCACGGCAGTCGAATTTGCCGGTTTCTCGGCCGCCGAATATTGCCCCGGCTGCGGGTCTCATGGCTTGCGCCTAAGCCACTGAATCCCCATATGAAAATAGCTCGCCCGATGGGCCCTTTGCGGGTGGCGCGAGGGGGCTGAATCAGCTAAGCAGAACGATCCTTTACGACTTCGCGAGAGTACTTTGGCCGATAACGACGATAGAGCGCCGGACGACACCGGCAGCAACGACATTCGCCCCGTCTCCATCACCGAGGAGATGAAAAAGAGCTACCTCGATTACGCCATGAGCGTGATCGTGGCGCGCGCGTTGCCCGATGCGCGCGACGGGCTCAAGCCGGTGCATCGGCGCATCCTCTATTCGATGCACGAGAACGGCCACACACCGGACAGGAAATACGTGAAATGCGCCCACGTCGTCGGCGACGTCATGGGCAAGTACCATCCGCACGGCGACCAATCGATCTACGACGCGCTGGTGCGGATGGTGCAGGATTTTTCCATGCGCCTGCCGTTGATCGACGGCCAGGGTAATTTCGGTTCCGTCGACGGCGACAACCCCGCGGCCTACCGGTACACCGAGTGCCGGCTGGCGCGGCCGGCCATGGAGCTGTTGCGCGACATCGACAAGGACACCGTCGATTTCCAAGCCAATTACGACAATTCCGAGCGCGAGCCGCTGGTGCTGCCGGCGGGCTTTCCCAACCTTTTGGTCAACGGCGCCGGCGGCATCGCGGTCGGCATGGCGACCAATATTCCGCCGCATAATCTCGGCGAGGTGATCGACGCC
>JASHXZ010000022.1 GCA_030043285.1 Xanthobacteraceae bacterium
CGCGCGCGCAAAAACTCGTGCTCGCCCTGCCCAGCAAGGGGCGATTGCAACAGCAGTCGATCGCTTTTCTCAACGGCTGTGGCTTCGACGTGCGGCGCGTCGGAAATGGCCGCGAGTATGTTTCCGCGTTGGTCGGCCTCGATGACGTCGAGGTGATCTATCTGCGCCCCGAAGAGATTCCGGCCCGCGTCGAGCAGGGCGACGCGCACGCCGGCATCACCGGAGAGGACCTCTATCGCGAATACGGCGAAGGCGAACCCGCGTCAGCGCTGGTCATGCCCAAGCTGGGCTTTGGCGGCGCCCGGCTGGTCGTCGCGATCCCGCAATCTTGGGTAGATGTATCGACCATGAGCGATCTCGACGAGGCCGCCATGCTGTTTCACCAGCGGCACGGCCGAAGCCTGCGGGTGGCGACCAAATTTTCCCGGCTGACGCGCGCCTTCTTCGCCGAAAGCGGCATCGTCGAGTATTCGCTGGTCGGCTCGTCGGGCGCCACCGAGGGGGCGCCGGCCGCCGGCGTTGCCGACTTCGTCGTCGACCTCACCTCGACCGGCACGACGCTCGCCGAAAACCACCTGAAGGAAATCGCCGGCGGCACCGTGCTGCAAACCGAAGCATGCCTGATCACATCGCTGCGCGCCGCGCTGTGGAGCGACCGCGCCCTTGGCGCCTTGGAGCAGTTCGTGGCGCAGATCGAGGCGCGCATCCGCGCCACCTCGCAATTGGTGCTGCGCTTCTCGCTCCCGGCAAAGTCGGCCGCCAAGAACAAACGGCAACTCGCTGAAAAATACGGCTGCGTCGTCAGCTCCTGGAGCGAGGCACCAGGCGCGCCGGAGCAAGGCCGCGCCTTCATGGTCGCTTACTGCCAGCGCACCCAGCTGTACAACGTCGTCAAATTCCTCAAATCATGCGACGCCGCCAGTATCCTGGTGGACCGCGGCGAATTTATCTTCGAAGGCGCCTCGCCGGCGTTCGAAACGTTTCAAAAAATGCTCAAGCATCCGCGCAGCGTGGAGCCCAAGGCCGCGCCGAACCATTAGGGCGAGGCACGCTGCGCAAGGTTGCAAACGATGGAGCAAAGGCTCCAGAAGACGCGACAGCAGGACATTCAGCAATGGCGGATCAATCCGACACTCAGAACCGGCCGCAAGCGCGTTTGCCGCGCGGCTTCTCCGATTCCACCGGCAAAACGCTTGCTATCCACGACGAACTCATCGCCAAGCTGTCGCAGGTCTATGCCTCCTATGGCTTCGAGCGGCTCACCACGCCCAGCATCGAGTTCGCCGACGCGCTCGGCAAATTTCTGCCCGACCAGGACCGACCCCATGAGGGCGTGTTTTCGTTTCAGGACGACGACGGCCAGTGGCTCTGCCTGCGCTACGATCTCACGGCGCCCCTCGCCCGCTACGTGGCGGAGAACTACGATTCGCTCGCCTTTCCGTATCGCCGTTTTCAGACCGGATCGGTGTTCCGCGACGAAAAGCCAGGGCCGGGGAGATTCCGCGAATTCATTCAGTTCGACGCCGACACGGTCGGCACGTCGGCAATGGCGGCGGACGCCGAACTCTGCATGCTGGTGGCCGACAGTCTCGAAGCGCTGGGGCTTGCGCGCGGTGACTACGCCATCAAGGTCAACAACCGCAAGGTGCTCAACGGCGTGCTCGAGCTGATCGGGGTGCCGGAAGGCGCAGCAGGCGAAGCGTTGCGCCTTGCTGTGCTGCGCGCCATGGACAAGCTCGACCGGCTCGGTGAGCGCGGCGTGGCGCAGCTTCTGGGCAGCGGGCGCAAGGACGAATCCGGCGATTTCACCAAAGGCGCTGGATTGGCGGCAAACAACATCGATCGTGTCCTTGGCTTCCTCGCGGCCGGCGGTGGCGACCGGATCGCGGTCTGCAACAAGCTTTCCGAGCTGGTCAAAGGCAGCGCGGTCGGTGAGGCAGGCGTCGCCGAGATGCGCGAGATCGATGCCGTGCTGGCGGCCGCCGGATTTGACCTCGATCGCGTGCGCATCGATCCGGCGATCGTCCGCGGCCTCGCTTATTATACGGGGCCGGTGTTCGAGGCCGAGCTGACGTTTGAGATCAAGGGCGACGACGGCCGTCCGGTGCGCTTCGGCTCGGTGGGCGGCGGCGGTCGCTACGACGACCTGGTCGAGCGTTTCCTCGGCAAGAAGGTGCCGGCGACCGGCGTGTCGATCGGCGTGTCGCGCTTGGCAGCGGCGCTGCAAATGCGCGGACTGTTGTCCGAACGGACACACGTCGGTCCGGTCGTCGTGCTCGTGCTCGATCGCGATCAGCTACCGCGTTATCAGACCATGGTCGCGGAATTGCGCGCCGAGGGAATCCGCGCCGAGCTTTATCTTGGCCAAAGCGGCATGCGCGCCCAGCTCAAATACGCCGATAAGCGCGCTGCGCCGATCGTCGTCATCGAAGGCGGCGACGAACGCGCCAAGGGCGAAGTCACCCTCAAAGACATGGCGCTCGGCGCCGAACTGTCCGGCGAGATCAAGAGCCGCGCCGAATGGGCCAAAGGCGCCG
>JASHXZ010000023.1 GCA_030043285.1 Xanthobacteraceae bacterium
CGGCCGCCGAGCGCGGCGATGTGCTCGTAGCCGATCTGATAGTTGGAAAGCTGCCGCGCCAGCTCTTCTTGGTTGTATTGCGGGTTGGTGCGCGAGCCTGGCAACAGCCGCACGTCGACCACGAGCTGGACCTGCGCCTCGCGCAGCAGCGCCATGAAATCGGCGAGCGGACGGGTGGAATGACCGATCGTGAAGAACGGCTTGGCGCCTGCCGCGCGCGGCAGGAGGCGATGCGACGAAGAGTCACTCGGCGCCGGACCGCTGCCGGCCTCGGCCGGCGCCCGGCAAAAACACTCTTGTGCTAACGTCACCGGCATCGTGTAATTTCAACGCCCATCCGCCGCGGTGCGACTGCCTGCACTGCCAACAAAATCCACGACCCGTTATCCGCGAAGGAGGAAACCATGCGAATGCGCCCTCGCCCGCTTGCCATTGCCGCCGCCGCCATCGCGGCGGCCGTTTGTTTCGCCGCCGGCGCGCAGGCGCAAACCAAGCTGACCATCGGCAAGATCATCGGCGGCGACGGTTTCCACATCCCGACCTATGTGGCGCTCGACGAGGGCTTTTACAAACAGGAGGGGCTCGACGCGAGCCTGGTCGAGTTGCAGCCGCCGGCGCAGGTCGCCGCAGTGCTATCGGGCAATCTCGACTGCGCCCCGATCCCGTCCGGCGGCGCCCAGGCCGCGCTGAGCGGCGCCAAGATCGAATATGTGGTCGGCGAGTCGCTCAAATCGCAATGGACGCTCACCACCACCACGGACATCAACAAGCCCGAGGACCTCAAAGGCAAGACCATCGGGCTCGGCCGCCCCGGCAGCGCCGATTACGACGAGGTGCAGGCGGTGCTGCACCGGTTCTTCCACATGGATGCCGGCAAGGACTACAAGGTCATCTCGTTCCAGGGCGAGCCGGAGCGCATCGCGGCGCTGAGCAACAAGGACATTCAGGGCGCCGCCATGTCGATCCCGCACGCCGTGGTCGCCCAGCAGGCCGGGCTGAAGATTTTACTGCGCACCGGCGATTACATTCCACGCGCCGGCGGCACGATCTGGTGCATGAAGAGCTTCGTCGATCAACATCCCGACACGGTCAAGAAGCTCATTCGCGCCATCGCCAAGGCGGTCATGTATTTCCGTACCAACAAAGCCGGCTCGATGAAGGTGATGGAACACCACATCGGCAGCATCAAGAGCGACAAGGACGCCGGCCTGATCTGGGACCAGTTGCACGATTCGTTCGGCGCCGAGGTGCCCAAGGATCTGTTCCGCGAGATTCTCGAGTCGCGCCGGCAGACCATGATCGCGGCACGGCAATGGCCGTCCGACAAGCCGCTGCCCGATGCGGAATCGTTCCTGGCGCGTGACCTGCTCGACTCCACCTTGAAGGAGATGGGCTACGTGCCGACGAACCTCGCCGCGCCCACCAAGGCGGATTGATCCATTGTTCACCTCATCCTGAGGCGGCCGCGAAGCGGCCCTCGAAGGATGCAGGCCGATGCGCCGCGGCCTGCACCCTTCGAGGCTCGGCGCTTCGCGCCGAGCGCCTCAGGGTGAGGAATAAGAGTCGAAGCAAAGCCTGATAAATTTAGAGATCACTGCGCGTTGGCGTGTTCCGGTCGCCAGCGGGTCATGCGGTCTTCGACCAGCTTGACCAGGCCGGTCATCAACAACGAGAGGCCGGCGAACACGACGAGGCCGGCGAACACGACGTCGACCTTGAAACCGCTCGCCGCCCGCACCATCACCACGCCCAAGCCCTCCTGCGAGCCGAAAAACTCCGACACCACGACGCCGAGCACGGCACGGCCGATGGCCAGGCGCAAGCCCACCACGATGAACGGCAGCGCGTTCGGCACCACGACAAGCCGCGCGATGTCCCACTCGTTGGCGCCGAACGAGCGCACCACGTTGATCAGAAGCTTGTCGGCGTTGCGCACACCTTCGTAGGTGTTGATCAGGAGCGGAAACAGCGCGCCGAGAAACACGATCGCAACTTTCGACCACAGCCCGATGCCGAACCACAGCATCAACAGCGGTAGAAACACCAGCCGCGGTGTGGCGTTGAACGCGGTGATGAACGGATCGAACATGGCGTTGAGCACGCTCGAGCGGCCGATCAGGATGCCAAGCGGCAGACCGGCGACGATGGCGAGACCGAGTCCGATGGCGAACGCGGTGGCGCTCACGCCAAGCGGCCCCCACAGCGAACCGGACACAATCATCTGCCACAACGTGCCGGCGATCTGACTCGGCACCGTGAAGAACAGCCGCGTGCCCGCCTTGAGCGGCACGAAATACGGCACGAACTGCCAGACCAGCAGCAGCACGACGATACTGGCAGTGCCCCATGCGGTCGGCTCGATGCGCCGCCACAGGCTGCGGCGCGGCGCAGCCTCGGCACCGCCGAGCGCAGCGACGCGAGGATCAAGGGTTTGCGTCTCAGCCATGGCGTTCGTCCGCAGCATCATTGCTCGTCATTGCGAGGAGCGAAGCGACGAAGCAATCCAGAACGGTGCAGCCACACTGGATTGCTTCGCTTCGCTCGCAATGACGATTTGGTTGCATGACCTAAGATGTCCTCCGTCTCATTACTCGACGCGCCACGGGAACGCGGCGCGCTCCGCCCAGCGGATGCCTTCG
>JASHXZ010000115.1 GCA_030043285.1 Xanthobacteraceae bacterium
ATGCCTTCGCCGCCGTCGGCGTCGATCACGATGCGCTGCTTGCGGTCGTCCATGCGGAAGGCGAGCGAGCGGCGCGACTTGTCGATGCGCTGCAGGCCGAGCAGCCCGCTGCCGTAGTGCGCCCAATCGTCCAAATCCTTGGCGCGGACCCCGACGTAACCCAGGGCCTGCGGAACCGCAGCGTGCGTCGTCATGGCAACCTCGCTATCGCTCATGTCCGTCACCCTGAGGCGCTCGGCCCGAAGGGCCGAGCCTCGAAGGGCGACGGCCCCAGCGCCTCGGCCGGCATCCTTCGAGGCTCGCTTCGCTCGCACCTCGGGATGACGGTTAACTAACGTGATCCTTTATACCGAACGCGCCTCGCATCAAATCTTGTCGATCTTGCCGACCTCGATCACGCGCTTCCATTTGGCGATCTCGTCCTTGACGTACTGCGTGAAGTCGGCCGGCGTATCGCCGTCGGGGATGATGCCGAAGCTCAACATTTTCGCCCTGACGTCGGGCATGCGGACGATCTCGGCGATGTTCTTCTGCAGAAGGTCGACCACCGCCACTGGCGTGCCGGCCGGCACGAATATGCCGGTCATGGTTTCGGCCTCCTCACCCTTGATGCCGACCTCTTCGAGCGTCGGCACATTGGGCAAAGCTTCGAGCCGCTGCTTGCTGGCGATTGCCAGGGTCCGCACTTTGCCTTGCAGGATGAGCGGCGCCACATTGCCGAAGGCCGAGTTGGCGATCGGCGTAAAACCGCCGAGCAGCGATGTATTCAGCGGTGCGCCGCCGGTGAACGGCACGGTGACGAAATCGACGCCGAGATCCTGTTTGAGCATTTCGATCGACAGCGACGGCGTGGTGCCGGTGCCGGGCGACGCCACGCTGTATTTGCCAGGGTTCGCTTTGAGCAAGCGGACCAGGTCCTGCATGGTCTCGGCCGGGAAATCGTTGTTGACCAGCCAGGCATTCGGCGTGGCGCCCGCCTTGGTGACCGGGATGAAATCCTTCAATACGTCGAATGGCACATTTTTGTAGAGGCTCGGATTGACCACGATGCTCGATGATGCGGACAGGATGGTGTAGCCGTCGCCTGCGGCGTGCGCGACTTGACCCATGCCGATATTGCCGCCGGCGCCGCCAATATCCTCGATGAAGAATTGCCGGCCGAGCCGCTGCGAAAGATGCTGCGCGATCAGCCGCGTCACCACGTCGGTGATGCCGCCGGCTGGAAACGGCACGATGATCTTGACCGGGTGATCCGGGTAATTCGCCGCTTGCACGCGCGGCGCCGAGGCGAACGCCAAGAGGAACGCCAAGCCGGCGAGCAGCATCAAAGACGTAACGAGTTTTTTCATGGCCATTCCCCGCGCTCTTCACACTCTGCGTCGGCGTACGCGCGATCTTTCCATGGGCCAAGTCCGTGTCAATCGCCGGCGTTAGGGCACTTCCGCGCAGCGCTGGCGGCCGCTATGGATGGCGGGCCTTCGCCGCAGCCCTTTAGTGTACCGCATGACAGAGCGTAGCGTTCCGCCGTTTTGCGCCGACCACGTCGGCAGCCTGATCCGCCCCGATGCGCTGATCGAAGCGCGGGCCGCCGCCGAGCGCGGTGAGATTGCAGTCGCCGAGCTTGCACGCATCCAACAGGCGGCGATCCGCGACGTCGTGCGGCTGCAACAGGACATCGGGCTCAAGGTCGTCACCGACGGCGAGTACAACCGCCAATCCTGGCAGCGCGATTTCCTGCTCAAGATCGGCAACGTCAAACCAATGGCGTCGCAATTGACAGTGCGCTTCCATTCCGCCGCCGGCACGCGCGATCACACGCCGCCATCGCTGCAAGTGGCCGGCAAGCTGTCGCGGCCGGCCGGCATTTTTGTCGATGATTTCAAGTTTCTGGTTTCGATCGCGCCGCCCGAAATGACCGCGAAGGTCACCATTCCGTCGCCGACGGTCGTGCACTTCCGCGGCGGCCGCGGTGCGATCGATGCGCGGGCCTATCCGGACATGGCCGCGTTCTATGACGATCTGGCCGCGGTCTACCGCGCCGAGATCGCCGATCTGGCAGCGGCTGGCTGCCGCTATCTACAGATCGACGAGGTCAATCTCGCCTATCTGTGCGATCCGGAATTGCGTCGGCAGGTCGCCAGCCTGGGCGAGGACCCGGACGCACTGCCACGCGCCTATGCCCAGCTGCTCAACGCCGCGATTGCCGATCGGCCGCCCGACATGGTGGTGTGCATGCATCTGTGCCGCGGCAATTTCGCCGGCGCCTGGATCGCCGAAGGCGGCTATGAGCCGGTCGCCGAGCTTCTGTTCAACGCCATCGATTTCGACGGTTATTTCCTGGAATACGATTCGCCGCGCGCCGGCGATTTCTCGCCGCTGCGCTTTTTGCCGAGGGGCAAGATTGCGGTCCTCGGTCTCGTCACCACCAAGAGCCTGCAGCTCGAAACCAAGGACGAGCTTAAGCGCCGCATCGACGAGGCGAGCCGCTACGCGCCGGTCGAGCAACTCGCGCTGTCGCCGCAATGCGGCTTTTCCTCCGGCATCGGCGGCAACGCGATGACGGTCGAGGACGAGATCAAGAAGCTTAAGCTCGTGGTCGAAACCGCGCGCGAGGTGTGGGGCACTGCCTAGCGGCCCGGCCTCACGTCTGTGCGCCCTCGCGCCAGATCGCGATCAGCACCGAAATGATCGCCGGGCCGAGGAACAGGCCGATCAGGCCGAAGCTTTCCAGGCCGCCGAAAATGCCGAGCAGCACCCAGAGAAAGGGCAGGCGCGTCGAGCTGCCGATCAGAATCGGCCGCACGAAGTGATCGGCAATGAACACCACGATCGTGCCGAATACGAGCAACGCGATCGCTGCCGCGGTCTGCGACACCGCGAGCAGATAGAGCGCGCAGGCGACATACACGATCGGCGCGCCGAACGGCACCATCGCCAGCACGGCTGTGACGAGACCCAACAAGACGGCGTGCGACAGTCCGGCGACCGCATAGGCGATGCCGAGCAGCACGCCTTCGCCGAGGCCGACCAGAACCAGCCCATTGACGGTGCCGCGCACCGCCGCGACGGCGTCCTTACCGAGGTGGCTGCCCGGTCGGCCGAACAGCCGGTCGGCGATCCGCTGCGCTTCATCCGTCACGCTCGGCCCGTCGCGATAAAGAAAGAACAGCGTCAGCACCGTGAAAACGAGCAGCGCCAACCGATTGGCGAGTTCGACGCCGAGCGTGCGGGTGAAGCCGACAAACCCGCTGGTCTCGGCGCGGCCAAGGAGCGCGCGGGCGGCGCCCGGCTGGGCGAGGTTGTCCTGCCACCAGGCCGCGGCCGAGCCGCCGATATAGGGCAGATGCGACAGCCAGCCCGGAGTGCCGAGGCCGTGCTGCCGCACGTCGTCGATCCAATGCACGATGGCGCCGCTGTCGCGCGCCGCCTGCACGCCGAGCCTGATCAGCGGCAGCACCAGCACGATGGCGAGCACGAGCGTGAGCAGTGCGGCAATTGCGGTGTCACCCATGCCGCGCCGCGCCAGCCACTGGCGCAGCGGCCACGTGGCGATCGCCAGCACCGCAGCCCAGGCTAGCGCCGGCACGAAGCGCCACAATATCCACACCGCCAACGCGACCACGGCCACGATCAGCGCCGTGCGCGCGACCCGTTGCGTATCCCAGCTCGTGTCCATGGCGTCGCCCCGCCGTGTCGGTGTCGGATGGTCTATATAATGATACCACGCATCGAGCGCACGGCCGGTCCATAGGCGGATCCGGAACGGCGACTGCGCCGGCTCGGTTGCGACGGATGGGTTTATTTGCTCGTCAAATCCGCAATGACCGCCTGCGCGGCATTGTGGCCCGGCGCGCCGGTGACGCCGCCGCCCGGATGGGAGCCGGCGCCGCATAGGTAAAGGCCGGGCACCGGCATGCGGTAATCGGCATGGCCGAGCATCGGCCGCGCCGAGAACAATTGGTCGAGCGTAAGGGCGCCGTGAAAAATGTCGCCATTGGGCAGGCCGAAAGTGCGTTCGAGATCGAGCGGCGAAAGACTTTGCCGCGCGATAATGCTGTCCCTAAATCCCGGCGCGTAGGTTTCGACGGTGTCGATCATCAGGTCGGCGACGGTTTCGCGGTGTTGATCCCATGACGAGCCGTCGGCGAAGCGCGGCGTCACGTGCTGGCAGAACAAGCTCGCCACGTGCGCTCCCGAAGGCGCCAGGCTGTCATCGAGCACCGACGGAATCAGCATCTCGACGATCGGCTGGCGGCTCCAACCATGCGCCACGCAATCGCGGTAAGCGCGGTCCATATAGGCGAGGCTCGGCGCCAGGATGATGCCGGCGGTCAGATGATCGCCCGTGCCGGGCAGCGCGGCAAAGTCCGGCAGCTTCGATAAAGCAAGATTCATGCGGAATGTGCCGGAGCCGGCTTTCCAATTCGTCATGCGCTTGAGCATCGCGGCTGGCACCGCCTCGCGCGGCAAGAGCGTGAGAAACAAATATTGCGGATTGACGTTGGCGATCACCACGCGAGCGCGGATTGCAGCGCCGTCCTCAAGCAAGACTCCTGCGGCGCGCCCGCCTTCGACAATGATCTCGCGTACGGGTGCGTTGACGTCGATGTGCGCGCCATGCGCGGCGGCCGCCTTGGCCATCGCCTGCGTAATCGCACCCATGCCGCCGATGGCGTGGCCCCACACGCCTTTCTTGCCGTTCACCTCGCCAAGCATGTGATGGACCAGCACATAGGCTGAACCGAGTGTGTACGGACTCGCCAGATTACCCACCACGGCATCGAAACCGAGCACCGCCTTGATCGGATCGGATTCGAACCAGCCATCGAGCATTTGCCCGGCCGACTGACGCACAAGGTTGAACGCCGCCTTCAATCCATCGGCCTGCCACAGTCGCTTGCCGATCGCGGCGAGCTTGCCGAGTTCGCCCACGGAACGTGGCAGGCTCGACAGCGAGAGATTGGGCGGCGCGCGCAGCATCAGCGCGCGTAACACGTCGGCAACGCGGCCGAGCTCGGCTTGGTAGGCCGGATAGCGAGCCGCATCCTTGGCGCTGAACTTTCCGATCTCGCGCTCGGTGCGGCCCTCGCCAGTGAGGAGATAACCCCCGTCCGGCAGCGGCAAAAAATTCTGCGCGCGCCGCTCGACAATGCGCAGGCCATGAGCGTGGAGCTGCAAATCCTTGATGATCTTCGGCTGCAGCAGGCTGACCGTGTAGGCGGCCGTGGAATTGCGAAAGCCGGGGTGAAATTCCTCCGTCACCGCGGCGCCGCCGACCACGCCGCGGCGCTCGACGACGCGCACACGCAGGCCCGCCATGGCGAGATAGGCCGCGCAGGTCAGCCCGTTATGGCCGGCGCCGATGACGATGGCGTCGAGGTCGGGCATCTAGCGAGCGCAGGCGCGGTTTCACGGCTTCTTTGCTTCGGCGTAGGGGTAGATCATGTTGGCCGATTTATATTCATCCGGCCACACGATCACTTCGTGGCTCGTGTCCTTGAACTGATCGAGCGAGTTGGCGATGACGTGCTGGAACTGCGTGAACACCACGCGCGATTTGGTCCATTCGCCGTCCTTGCCGAAGCTGATATTGCCGACCACGGTCGAGAAGCTGTGCGTGTGCATGTAGGCGGCAAGCTTGATCTGGTCCAGCGTCTTGGCGCCTTCGACCGCCTCGCCCAGAACCTGGCCGGCCGCATAAGCGAGCGGCGGGAACGCCCAACCGACCGGGTCGATGTGTTCGCGTTGCGCAACGGCGCGGTACTTGGCGAGCACCTCCAGCGTGCCGGGAAAGGTGAAGGCCGGCGCCGGCAGAAACACCTCGTTGTTGACGATGCCATTCATCAGCGGGCCGAGCTGCACCTTGATGGGCGTCACCAAGAGCCCGATGAATGTGCCGCCGAACATTTTCGGGCTGAGGTTGATCTCATTGGCGGCGCGCACGATGCCGACCGAGTCCGGCGGATAGGCGGCGACATAAACGAGGTCGGGATTGAGCGCCGCAACTGCGTGCATGATCGGGGCGAAATCGGTCGTCGATGGCGGATATTTCTGGTCCATCACGGTCTGGAAGCCGCCGAGTTCCTTGATGCTCTCGCGCGCGCCATCGGCGGCGTTTTGGGCAAACTCGGCATCGGCGGCGACAATCGCGACCGTCTTCGGTCGCGGCTTTTGCGCGGCGGCGAGCTCGAAGAAACCCTCGGCAAACGACTTCTGCGGCTCAGGTCCGGTCGGCAGCATCGAGAAATATTGGTTGTAATGGAATTTGCTGTTGGCGGCGTTCGCCAGGATGCCGATGGTGGTCTTCTTGCTCTGCATCAGGAGCGGGATCGCCGGCGCCACCATGTTGGTGGCGTACGGTCCGATCAAGAGGTCGACCTTGTCGACGTCGATCAGCTTTGTATAAAGCGCCGGCACGTTGGCCGGATTGCTTTGATCGTCATAAAACACGAACTGGACCGGACGGCCGAGCAGCCCGCCTTTGACGTTGACGTCGTCGCGCCAGATTTGCAAGCCCGCCAGCACTTGCTTGCCGATCGGCGCCACGCCGCCGGTCAGCGCCATGGTCATGCCGATTTTGATCGGATCGGCGGCGTTGGCCGCGCTCGGCAAGATCAGCGCGCTGATCACCAGGAGTAGCGACAGTCCTGAGCCGTTTCGCCGTGAGCTAGACTTGCACATGCTCGGTGTCCTCCCTTTGCGACGCCCGTTGCCCCCGCCAGCAGGGCGGGAGCTTGAGGATATGTTTTCATTCAATCGCGGATCGTCCCTCTTGGGCGATGGATGATGTAAAGTATCACGCGCCGACCTTGACCGGCACGAACTGCGTCGTGAACAGCACCTTGTCGTCGGGAACCTGCTTGAGCAGCCCCATTTCGAGGAACGATTTCTTCAAGGTCGCAACCGCCTGCGGGTCGAAGGTGCCGTCGGTCGAGAAGCCGGGCATCTGCTCGTCGTAGGCGCGCGCCGCCACCGCCGGGCTGATGTCGATCACCTTGGCGGAAATCGCAACCGCCCGGTCCTTGTGCGCCTTCATGTAGGCGATGGTTTCGAACCAGCCTTGCAGGAAGGCGCGCACCGTGTCCGGATGCTTCTGCACGAGTTCGTCGCGCGCGAAGATCACGTGCGTGATGAAATGATCGACGAACGGCGTCCCCGTCGTGATGACGCGCCATTCCTTGGCTTCCTCGAGCTTGTAGCCGACTTCGAGCGCGCCGATATAGCCGTCGATCTGATGGGTCTTGATCGCGGCGCGCGCCGGCGGCATGCCGCCGATCGCCACTACATCGATGCCGTCCTTGCCCCAGCCCTTCTTTTCGTTGATGCGCTCGCCGATCCAGGCGGTCAGCGAACCGACCGTGGTGCAGCCGATCTTCTTGCCCTTGAGATCGTCGACGGTCTTGATCGGCGAATCGTAGCCGACCATCACCGCCATGTTGCGCGGCGTACCGTACATCGCGGCGACCGCCTTGGCGGGCACGCCCTTGGCGGCGAATGCCATGCCGGGCCCGGAGCCGAGGCCGATATCGACGCTGCCGGCGGTGAGCAACTGCTGCAGCTTGGCGTCGCCCGAGGAGGCCGACGCCTCGATCGTGAGGCCGTGCTTGGCAAAGATGCCTTCCTGGATGCCGACGTCGAGCGGCGTGAAAGTCCAGGCGAACGGCACCACCTTGGCGACGCGCAGACTTTCGGCGGCGTGCGCGGGCGCAAGCCGCGCCGCCAGCGGGAGCATGGCGCCGCAGGCCGTGGCCGATAAGACGGTTCGGCGAGACAGGCGCGTCATGAATTCCTCCAACGAGTCGAAACGTTTTCCAGGGCTGGCAAAACATTGCAGAAATTCGGGCCTTTTGCCATGCGGCAGGATTGCCGCTTATTCGGCTGCGTCAATGTACCGGCAGCGCGACCACGCCTGAAACGCGGACCTGCCGCTAAATCTTCAACAGCCGCTTGGCGTTGCCGGCATAGACCTTGGCTTCGTCGGCGGCGGGCAGGCCGAGCGTCTTGATCACCGCGACGCCCTGCTTCTTGAGCACTTTGAGCGGCGGTGCGTCGGTGCCGAAGATGAAGTGATCGGCGCCGACCGTCTCGACCGCACAGCGCGCCGCCGGTGGATGATAGCAGGTCGATTCCAGATACATCATTTTCAGGTAATGGCTCGGCGGATGCTTGATCAGCATCGGCTCGTAGGGGCCGAGGAAATAGGCCTCGTCCTGCAGATTGTAGGCGTAGTCCATGCGCCCGATCATCTCGCAGATGCCGCCGCCCAAATGCGTGCCGACGAGCTTGAGCGTCGGGAATTTCTCGAAAATGCCGCGCACGATCAGCCGGGCGATGGCGAGCGCATTGTCCATCGGCCGGCCGACGCTCGAGGCGAGGCGATACTCCTTCAGCCGCTCTTCGCCGAAGCCGACCGCGGGCGGATGGATGACGACCGGCACGTCGAGCTCGGTCGCGAGCTGGAAGAACGGCAGGCACTCGTCGTCGTCCGGATAATGCCCGGGCAGGCTGGAGAGGATCCAGGCGCCTTTGAGGCCGTCTTCTTTGACGGCGCGCTCCCATTCGCGCAGGAACTCCTCATCGCCGCCCGGCACCGCCGACGCCATGCCGTAGATCGTCGGATATTTGTTCTGCAATGAGGCGATGTAGCGGTTCACTTTGCGCACGGTATCGAGTTGCTGGTCGCGATCCATGCCGCGCAATTCGTGGATCGGCTGGCTGACCAACGTGGCGTCGACGCCGGCCTCCTGTTGGGCGTCGAGAACATTCTCGATCGTCATCGGGCAGCGGCCTTGCCAGAACGGCGCCGCCAGCTGCTCGGGTGTCTGCACGTGGGTATGAAAGTCGATGATCATGGTTGCACTCTGCAGATGAAGGATGGATGCGCGTCAGGCTGTCCGCGGCGTCGGCGAAAGCTGTTCGAGCGTCTTACCCGCGGTCTCGATCGAAAATAGCGTGCAGGTGACGGCGCCCAGTACGGCAAATACCGCGAACATGCCGAACACGCCGCCGACGCCGTAAGCCGGAAGGATGAGGCCGACCAGATACGGTCCGACCACCGATGACAGCCGCTGCGCGACGCTCGATGCGCCGCTGCCGATGGCGCGCAAGTGATTGGGATAATTCTCCGCCGTGTACATGCCGAGCGAGCCGGGGATCATGCCCATGGCGGCAAAGGCGAGCGTCGCCAGTACGCCGAGCGCGAGCGCGCTCAGGTTCGGCACAAACGCCGCGATGAAGAGCGGCACCGCGGCGAGCAGAAAGCCGCCGGCGTAAGCTTTCTTGCGCCCGATCCGGTCGATGGTGAACGCGGCGAGCACCAGGACGAACAGCCCGACCAAGCTGACCACGAAACCATAAAAGTTCGATTGTGCGACCGGCAGGTGGTAGACCTTGCGCATGATGCTCGGCAGCCAGCCGGTGATCGAGTAGGTGAGCAGATAGGCGCAGAACCAAAGCATCCAGAGCGACAGCGTGCGCTTGCGATAGACGCCCTGGAACAGATCGGCGAAGCGCGCCGGCGCCGCGACGACCGGCGCCACGTCGGCGGGGATCGCCGGCAGCGGCACGGTGCCGCCGGCGGAGACCAGCGACTCGATCCGGCTCAGCACGCGGTCGGCGTCCTCGTTGCGGCCGCGGCTTGCCAGCCAACGCGGCGATTCCGGCAGCACGCGGATCATCGGCAGCACCAGCAGCACGGGCACGCCGCCGAACACGAACATCCATTGCCAGCCCAGCATCGGGACCACGAACGTACCGACCAGCGCCACCGTGGTCAGCCCGACCGGAAACATCGATTGCTGCAGCAGTACGAAACGGCCGCGCTCGCCCGATTTGGCGAATTCGTTGATGTAGGTGTTGGCGATCGGCACTTCGCCGCCGAGCCCGATGCCTTGGAGAAAACGCAAGGCGAGCAGCGTCGGGTAATTGCCCGCCAGCACGCAGGCAAAGCTCATCAGCGAGAACAGCACGATGTTGCCGACCATCAGCGGCACGCGGCCGTATTTTTCGGCGAGCGCGCCCGACGCCACGCCGCCGATGACCTGGCCGAGATAGCCGACGGAAATCAGCGCGCCGATTTGCGCGGGCTTGATGTCCCACAGCGGGATCAGCGCCGGCAGCACGTAAGCCACAGTGAGCGCATCGAACGCATCGGAGAAATTCACAGCGCCGACGATCAGCCGGATCTTGTTGTGCCAGCGCGAACGCGGCAGCCGCTCGATGCGGGCGGCGATGCGGTAGCGATCCAAGGAGCTCGTGGCGTCCATGTTTCCCCACGCCCATGCGCAGCGACATTCTCGGATTGCAGGGCTGCCATGATGGTGAACCAACTCGCGGCGGCGTACAACTCGCTCCCGCGTCAGCCGCGCGGTCGCGTTGACCGGGAACGGTCGGCTCACTAAAATCGTTGAATCGTCAGGCCGTTGGCCGGGAGCCCGCTGTGCATATCATCGACTCGCATTTCCATTGGTGGCCGCGATCGATTTTCGAACGGCTGTGCAAGCGCAGCGACCATCCGAACGCGAGCGTCAACAACAAGGGCGGCTATCAATACCTGCGCCGCGCCGACAGCAGCTGCCATCTCAATTCCTGGGCCGAGTGGTTCGATCTCGACAAGCAGCTCGAATACATGGACAGCCTGGGCCACCAGGTCGACGTGGTCTGCTCGATCGGGCCATTCTCCGTCGCGTTCTCCGACATGCCGCTCGCCGAAGGCCGCGATTATGCGCTGATGTGGAACGAGGAGATGGCCGGCGCGCAGAAGAAATATTCCGGCCGGCTGTGGGCGAGCGCGGCGGTGCCGCTCCAAGACACGCGCACCGCCATCGAAGTGGTCGACGATGCCGTCAACCGCCTCGGCCTGATGGGCGTCAACCTGCCCGGCAGCGTCGGCGAGGACGCCCGCATCGACGCCGAGCGGCTCGAGCCGTTCTACGCCCATTGCGAAAAACTCGGCTTGCCGCTGTTCCTGCACCCGACCGATGTGATCTTCCAGGACATGCTCGACGGCTATGACGGCGCCCTGCATTTGAGTCTCGGCCGCGTCATCGAGGTCAGCGTCGCGGCGATGCGGCTCATCCTGTCGGGGCTGATGGAGCGGCATCCGCGGCTGAAAATCGTGATGTCGCACACCGGCGGCTCGCTGCCCTATCAGGCCGGCCGCATGGACAAGAACTCCAAGGCCGCCAGGCTGCCGCGGCCGGTGCAGGACTACATGCGGCGCATGTACACCGATACGGTGTCGCCGCACTCGGCCGGCATCAAGTTCGCCATCGACTATTACGGCATCGATCACGTCATGTACGGCACCGATTATCCCTGCTGGGATCCGGCGCCGTGCCTGAAGCTGATCGAGGACATCCCGCTCTCTGCGGCCGACAAGCAGAAGCTGTTCTACGACAACGCGCGGCGCATCCTTGGGCTGAAAGACCCGGTCAAGACGCAGCCGGCGCGCGAGCCGGCGCTGGCGTAAGGCCGTAACGCGCAGACAGCGCCTCGCCGTCGCCAGCGGCACAGCTGCCACTGTCGTGTAGCCGCTGCGACAGAGGTTGCCGTCTTGCTTGTCCGTACAACCACTTTGTATATCGCGATCGGTTGATCTATCGCGGTCTGTTGCTACCATTCATTGTGGCTGCTATCCTTTTCGACGGGGCAATCAATGCTTGTCGGACTGTACCTCACATCACGCGTCTAGCGCCGTCCGTCGGCTGCGGCCTTCTCCATTGCTGCTTCGCAATGGCGCGCGGCTTCGATCTGGTTTTGTGCGATTTGGATTTGGAGGGTAATCCATGGCTAATCAGCTGGCGTCGATCAAGCACATCGTCCATTTGATGTTGGAGAACAGATCGTTCGATCAGATGCTGGGCTTCCTCTACGAGGCCACCGGCAACAGGTCGCCGCTCGGCCATCCGTTCGATGGCCTTCAGGGTAACGAGTCCAACCCCGACGACGCCGGGCGCAACATAACGGTCTATAAAATCGGCGGCAGTTCGCCGCATCCGTATCTGATGCCCGGCGCGGACCCCGGAGAAGGTTTCTACAACACGAATTATCAGTTGTTTTCGACCGACGATCCGGCGCCCGACGCGACGCCCACGAACAAAGGTTTCGTCATCAACTTCAAGGCGGCGATCGCTTCCGATCAGGCCCAGCATTTCAAGGACAGTCTGCCTGGAACCGACCCATCGGAAATCATGGGAATGTACGGCCCGGACATGCTTCCCATCATGTCGGGATTGGCCAAGGGATTCGCCGTCTGTGACCAGTGGTTTTCATCGGCGCCGACGCAGACGATTCCGAATCGCGCTTTTGCCGCCGCAGGGACGTCGCAGGGTCACCTCGACAATCATGTGAAAGTATTCACCTGCCCGAGCATCTACGGACGCATGTCAGACAAAAACGTCGATTGGGGAATTTTCGGGTATAACCGCGATCCGCTGACGCGCCTGGATTACACCGACACGCAGCATGCCGACGAGCATCACTTCGGTCATTTCCGCGACTTCCAGGCGCGGGCTACGGCCGGAACGCTGCCGGCCTATAGTTTTCTCGAACCGGACTTCGGCGCGAGCGGCAACAGCCAACACCCGAACTATGACGTGTCGTTGGGCGATCAACTCATGCACGACGTCTATTATACGGTGCGCAACAGCCCGAACTGTAACGACACGCTGCTCATCATCAATTACGACGAGCACGGCGGGAATTATGACCACGTGCCGCCGCCGTCAGGCGCGGCGCCGCCCGATAATCTGGTTGGCGAGTTCGGCTTCGACTTCAAGCGGTTCGGCGTCCGCGTGCCGGCATTGCTGATATCGCCACGGATCGCCGCCGGCACCGTTTTTCGCGCCAAACGCGGCGTGATCGACCACACGTCCGTGCTCAAGACCCTTGAATTGCGCTGGGGCCTCGATCCGCTAACGGCGCGTGACAAGGCTGCGGCCGATCTCGGCGACGTGCTGACCCTGGCGCAGCCGCGCCAGGACGACCCGCTGGCCGGGGTCGAGATACCGAGCTCGAACCCACCGCACCCCAACCAATCGGCCCCCTCGGTGATCGAAAAGCTTCATGCCGATAAGGTGTCACAGCTGCCGCTGCGCAACGATAAAGGCACCTACGATCGTCACGTTCCGCCCGATCTATCCTCCAGTGCGGCGATTGGCGATTACATTCAGGCGCGCACGGCGGCGTGGACCCAGCACGTGGCACGTCGGCGCCAACGCCGCGCGGCACGCAAGCCACCAACGCCGGCGCACAACAGCAGCGGGAGGCGCGCTGCGACGCGCCGCGCGCCTCGTCATCGCTGAAAGCGAGGCGGGACGTGCGCCCCTGATAAAGAACCTGATAACGAACCTGATAAAGAAGGAGTCTGCTGCTGTTCTGCGATAGGCGTTACTGCTTCGGCGCAAAGCGCTCGTCGATGCTTTCCCATTTATCGTAGCCGACGAGCGCTTTGTACTCCTCGAAATCCATGCCGTCGTTGCGCAGCGCGAACTTGCCCGACTTCATGTCGGTGAGCACGCGTTCGACCGCCTTGGCGGCATGCATGACGGTGTCGAGGCCGAGCACGGCGCAGTGAAAACCGAGCTGGCCGAGCTCGTCCATCGACAGGATCGGCGTGTGGCCGCCCATCAGCGGATTGCAGATCTGCGGCACGTCGAAGGCGCGGCCGATGCGCTCTAATTCGTCGATCGAGCGCGGCGCCTCGATGAAGATGCCATCGGCGCCGGCGCGGATGAAACGCTCGGCGCGGCGCATCGCCTCGTCGAGATCGTAGACGGCGCGGGCGTCGGTGCGCCCCAGGATCCAGGTCTCCGGATTGATCCGCTCCGAACAGGCCGCCTTGATCTTGGCTTCGGCCAACTCGATCGGCACCACCTTCTTGCCGACCATGTGGCCGCAGCGCTTCGGCCATTGCTGGTCCTCGATCAGGATCGCGCTCACGCCCATGCGCTCGTAGGTCTGCACCGTGTGCACGACGTTCTTGACGTCGCCGTAGCCGTCGTCGCCGTCGACGAACACCGGCAGGTCGCACGCCGACATGATATCGCGCACCGCGGCGGCGATCTCGCCAAAGCCTTTGAGCCCGACGTCCGGCACGCCGTAGCGCGCGCCGACGGCGGGAAAGCCGCCGATGAAATAAGTTTCAAAGCCGATCTTCTGGACCAAGCGCGCGCTCAGCGCATCATGGGCGCCGGGCACGACCAAAAAACGCTTTTCGGCGATGGCTTTGTTGATGATCTGGCGGAAGCTTGAGGGCATCGGTACTCCGTTGCGGCCATTTCGTTCTGAGCAATGCAACCTGCAAGATCGTCTCTATTCAGTATTCAAATCCATTACACCAAACCCTTCCTTTCGCGCCGCAGTTCCGAGCCGTTCGTCGAGCGTGACCACGATAAGCGATGAAGGCCGTTGCTCTGCTGCTGAGAATGCCGCCGCAAGCTGCAGCGCATCGGCAGCGCGCAGCGCATGCACGCGAAGAAAGCGGATTGCCGTATCGCGGAGACTGTCGCTTGGATCGATTTCTTGCCATTTGTTTTCGAATTCGTGCAAACGACGCAGGGCGCGAGTCATAATTTGCTCGTCGGCAGTCCCATCGCGCTCTTGGCGCGCGAGCGCCGACATGCATTCGATGCGCGAACCCCACCAAACGAACATCGCGGAATCCTTCTCAAGAAGCGCCTGCAAACGCCGGGTCAATGGCTCGGCAACAAGAAGCGGCACGATCGCTGATGCGTCCCAGAACTTCACCGGCCTTCGCGCCGCTCCTCAAGAAGCGCCTCCAATGCTGATGCGCCGCCTTTCAGCCGCGGCGGCTCCTCGGTCAACAGCCATTGCGGCAATCGTCCGCCCCCGGGACGAACAACGCCGTTGCGGATCAATCGGGCGAGGCGTCCATCGTCGTCCTCTTGCGCACCATCTGCCACAGGTTCTAGGCGGGCTACCGGGCGGCCGCGGTCGACGATGAGGACTGCGGAGCCGCTCTTCAATCCGTCGATCAGCGCGCTAAGGCGGTTCTTGGCTTCGGAAATGCTAACGGTTTTCATTAAGCTAAAATAGCTTAAGGGACGAAGCCATTCAAGCTTGAATGCTCGTCTAGGCCCGTCGCACCCACACCCGGTTGTCGTGGAACGCGGCGCCGCCGAACGGGGCGACGGCATCGGCGCCGGTCAGCGTATTGATGCCGCGGCCGTCCGCGTAGGCGGAATTCGGCCACAGCGATTCGGCGATCAATACGCCGCGGCATACCCCGTCGAACAGCTTGGCATGAAGCGCGACTTCGCCGCGCCTGTTGCCGAGCGTCACCCGGTCGCCGTCGGCGATGCCGACGCGCGCAGCGTCGGCGGGATGGATCATCACCTCCGGCCGCCGCTCGCGGCCGAGCGAAGTCGGCGTCTCGGTGAAGGTCGAATTGAGAAAGCCGCGCGCCGGCGAGGTGGCGAGCCGGAACGGATGCTCGGCGTCGGCCTCCTCGATCACGCCCCAATGATCGGGCAGCGATGGAATCGGCGCCGGGCGCGGCACGTTGCGGTGCCAGCGGCCGAACGGCACGTTGGACCAGTCCGGCTTGAAGCGGAATTTGCCGTCCGGATAGGCGAAGCCATCGAGGTAATGCGCGGTGGCGAAATCCGGCTGGCAGTCGATCCAGCGGTTGGTCTCGATGTCGGCGAGCGTGCCCCAGCCCGACTTCTGCAGGGTCGCGTCGATCAGCTGGCGCGCCGTCATGGCAAAGCCGGGGTGCGCGGCACCGAGTTTTTGCGCCAACGCGCAGATCACCTCGTGATTGGAGCGGCATTCGCCAGGCGGCTCGATCAGCTTCGGGCCGAGCACAATGTATTGGCTGCCACCGGCCGTATAATAATCGTCGTGCTCCAGAAACATCGTCGCCGGCAGCACGACGTCGGCCAGCTTGGCCGTGTCGGTCATGAACTGCTCGTGCACGCAGACGAACAGATCGTCGCGGGCAAACCCGCGTTTCACTTTCTCCTGCTCGGGCGCCACCGCCACCGGATTGGTGTTCTGGATGAGCAGCGCAGTAACCGGCCCGCCGCCCTGCAGCGCCTCCTCGTCGCCGGTGAGGATCGGGCCGATGCGCGACTGATCGAGCATGCGGATCGCCGGATCGCGCACGTCGGCACCCTCGATCAAGGTCTTGTCGAGATGAAAGATGTCGCTGTTGTTGTGAAACGCGCCGCCGCCTTCGTAGCGCCAGGCGCCGGTGACCGCGGCGATGCAGCTCGCCGCGTGCATGTTGAAGGCGCCGTTGCGCGAGCGCGAGAAGCCGTAACCGAGCCGGAAATAGGCGCGCTTGGTGTCGCCGGCGAGCCGGGCAAACGCTTCGATGGTTTCCGCCGGGCAGCCGGTAATGCGCGCCGCCCAGGCCGGATCGCGCGTGCGCAGATGCGCGGCGAGTTCGTGCGGCGCGTCGGTGTAGCGCTCGAGATAGTCCCAGTCGGCCTTGCCGTCGCGGAACAGGCAATGCATCACCGCGCAGGCCAGCGCGCCGTCGGTGCCGGGCCGGATCAGCACCGCCAGGTCGGCCTGCTGCATGGTGGCGTTCATGTAGACGTCGACCACCACGATCTTGGCGCCGCGTTCCTTGCGGGCGCGCGTGGCGTGGGTCATGACGTTGACCTGGGTGTTGGCGGCGTTGGTGCCCCAGATCACCACCAGGTCGGACTTCGCCATTTCGCGCGGATCGGCGCCGGCGAGCTTGCCGGTGCCGGCGATGAAGCCGGTCCACGCCGGATTGACGCAGATGGTGGAGAAGAAGCCGGAATATTTTTTGGCGTGGCGCAGGCGGTTGATGCCGTCGCGCATCACGTGGCCCATGGTGCCGGCGTAATAGTAAGGCCACACCGCCTCGGAGCCGTGTTTCTGCTCGGCGCGCACGAAAGCTTCGGCGACGAGATCGAGCGCGTCGTCCCACGAGATCGGCGCGAACTCTCTGGAGCCCTTGCCGCCGACGCGCCGCAGCGGCTGCTTCAGCCGATCGGGGTGATGCACGCGCTCGGCGTAGCGCGCCACCTTGGCGCAGATCACGCCCGCCGTGTAGCGATTGTCCGCGGCGCCGCGGATCCGCCCGATCGTGTGCGCATCGAACACCTCGACCTCGAGCGCGCAGGTCGACGGACAATCGTGCGGGCAGGCCGAGGCGGCGATCTTCTGCGGGCGGACGGCTTGGTTCATGGCCCAAGCCTATCAGCGTCGGGCGGCTTAGCGAAGCCCAATCCGCGTCCCGGTGGCGGGCTTACAACCGCGCCCGCAGCCGCTGCGCCGCTTCCACCATGACCCGCAGCTTGTCGTGCGCCAGCGCGCGGCTGATGGTCATCAGCCCGCAATCGGGCGCGAGCCACACCTGCCGCGGGTCGAGCCGTTCGAGCGCGTCGGCAACGCGGCGTTCGACCGCTTCAACCGTGGGCGCCGGCGAATCGCCCGGATCGACGCAGCCGAACATGACGATGCGGTCGCCGCAGAGCTGCAGCACCTTCGGATCGTAGGCGCTGCGGCCGAATTCGACCGTGAAGCCGCCGATGCGCGTTTGCATCAATAGCGGCAGCACGCCCTCGTATTCGTACTGATGCTGCAGCGTGCCGCCGCCCGGATAGCCGTAGCAAAGGTGCACGATGGTCGGCACCGTGATGCCGTCGAGGCAGCGGTCGAGCGCGCGGGCGCCGTAGGCGCGGACCTTGTCGTGGTAGCGCGTCATCGCCGGCTCGTCGATCTGCAGCACCGCGCAGCCGGCGTCTTGCAGGTCGCGCAGCTCGGCATTGAGCGCCGCGGCGATATCGAAGGCGAGTTCCTCTTCGTCGTCGTAGAATTCGTTGGCGGCGCTGTCGATCACCGTCATCGGCCCCGGCACCGCCATCTTCAGCGGCCGCGCCGTGTGTGTCCTGGCGACACGCAGGTCATCGACCGCAGCCGGCCCGCGCCGCACGATCTTGCCGGTGATGCGCGGCACCAGCCGATTGGCGGCGCGGTTGCGATAGATTTCCTTGACGACCGGATGTTCTATATCGACGCCGTCCCAGCTACCGGCGATGTGAAAAATGAAAGTCGCCCGCCGCATCTCGCCGTCAGTCAAAATATCGAGCCCGAGCGCTTCCTGCTCGCGAATGACGAGCGCCATGGCATCGTCCATAGCCTTCCGCAGCGCATCGCCCTCAAGCCGAAACGTAAGCTGATTGCGCTTGGTCTGCGCAAGCCAACTCGGCCGCGGAAAGCTGCCGACGCTGGTCGTGGTGAGTGGGCCGAACGGCATGGCATTCCTTGGTCTCGCGATTACGGCGAGGATTGTCGATTGTAGCGAAACCGAGGACTGGCGCTAAAGGCAATTGGCTCGTCCCACAAACCCGCTAAAAGCTGAAACCCGCGCCCAATGGGCTCATCGGCTGATGCAGGAGTTGTGCACACGCGTCGTTTCCACCTATTCTATTTCGCAGGGAAAGGCCGGCGCTGTGATCGAGTCGAGCTTTATTTGGAAAATTGCGGAGTTCGTGCTTAGTCGGCTCGGGGGGCCGATCTGGGACGCTTTTCTGCGCAGACGCGCGCGGAACCTGATTCGCGCTTCCTTCGGTAAACTCAGCATCATGTTAGCCCGCCTTGACGGCGATACTGAGGCCGGCTCGCTGCGGGAAACGGTGCGCGAAACGATCCGGCGTGAGTTTGGCGATGCCGTACAGATTACGACTTGGCCCGAGGCGCTGCGCATCGGCGAGGGACACGAATACGATGTGGAACGCGGGGCCTACAGAACCGCGCAAAATTGGCTGGAGCAAAAGAACTGCGACCTGCTCATCTGGGGCCGGGTTAAGGGGGAAAATGTCCTTTCGCTGCGGTTCACCGTCGCCCAAATCGGCAGCGATGACTCCGAGACCTATAGGTTGACAGAAACGTTTGATTTGCCGGCGAGCTTTATATCCAAACTTGGCAACGCGATTGCGGCTAGCGTCACCCTAAGCGTGGCGCCAGCGGTCGAGAATAGGGGCCAGTATCTGGTGCCTTTGATGCGAGCTACGGCTGAGCGGTTTGAGTTGATCCTCGGGCGCCTCAACGCTGGCTTCGACCCTGACGCCCGCGCCTCCTTGTATCATAGCTATGCGTTAACGCGATCCATCATCGGCGAGCAGGCGGGATCAAATGGCGAGTTAACCCAGGCCGTCGCGGCCTTTGGTGAGGCCTTGAAGGAATGGACGCGCGAGCGTGTGCCGCTGCAATGGGCAACGACCCAGAACAATCTCGGCAACGCGCTTAGCCGCCTCGGCGAGCGCGAGAACGGCACCGCGCGGCTGGAGGAAGCGGTGGCGGCCTATCGGGAGGCGTTGAAGGAATACACGCGAGAGCGCGTGCCGCTGCAATGGGCAACGACCCAGAACAATCTCGGCAGCGCGCTTAGCCGCCTCGGCGAGCGCGAGAGCGGCACCGCGCGGCTGGAGGAAGCGGTGGCGGCCTATCGGGAGGCGTTAAAGGAGCGCACGCGAGAGCGTGTGCCGCTGGATTGGGCGATGACCCAGAACAATCTCGGCAGCGCGCTTAGGAACCTCGGCGAGCGCGAGAGCGGCACCGCGCGGCTGGAGGAAGCGGTGGCGGCCTATCGGGAGGCGTTGAAGGAATACACGCGCGAGCGTGTGCCGCTGCAATGGGCGATGACCGAGAACAATCTCGGCAACGCGCTTACGAGCCTCGGCGAGCGCGAGAGCGGCACCGCGCGGCTCGAGGAAGCGGTGGCGGCCTATCGGGAGGCGTTGAAGGAATACACGCGCGAGCGTGTGCCGCTGGATTGGGCGATGACCCAGAACAATCTCGGCAACGCGCTTACGAGCCTCGGCGAGCGCGAGAGCGGCACCGCGCGGCTGGAGGAAGCGGTGGCGGCCTATCGGGAGGCGTTGAAGGAATACACGCGCGAGCGTGCGCCGCTGCAATGGGCGATGACCCAGAACAATCTCGGCAGCGCGCTTAGGAATTTCGGCGAGCGCGAGAGCGGCACCGCTCTGCTGGAAGAAGCTGTTGACACCTATCGCAAAGCGCTTGCGGTTTTGAAACCGTCAGGAGCGGACCATTATGTTGGGATAGTGCAAGACAATCTTGCGAGGGTTGAGGCATTGCTCTCGCAGCGTCAGGCGAAACCGGCGACCGCAACGAAGGAGACGAAGCCATGAAGGCCGCAGTTTTGGGCGAGAACGGGATTGAAGTTCGCGACATCGCGAAACCTTCGCCGGCGCCAAATGAAGTTTTGATCCGCGTGCGCGCGTCGAGCCTCAATCGCGCCGATCTGATCGTGGCGTCGGGCCAGCCGCACGGCCGGGTCGGCGGCGTCGGCGCTCGCATCGGCCTCGAATGCGCCGGCGAGATCGAGGCGGTCGGCAGCGCGGTCAAGGATTTCAAAGCCGGCGACCGCGTCATGGCCTCGGCGCCGGGCGGCTTCACCGAATACGCCGTCACCGACGCGGGCCGCGTCCATCGCATTCCCGGCAACAACATGAGCTATGAGCAGGCGGCGTGCTTTCCGGTAGCGCTGCAGACCATGCACAATGCGGTGGCCACCGCCGGGCGGCTGAAGCGCGGCGAGACGCTGCTGATCCAGGGCGCCAGCTCCGGGGTCGGCCTGATGGGCATGCAGATCGGCAAAGTGTTGGGCGCGTCGCTGGTGCTGGGTTCATCGACCAACGCGCAACGCCGCGCGCGGCTTGCCGAGTACGGCTGCGACGTCGCGATCGATACCGGCAAGCCGGACTGGCCGGAGGACGTGAAAAAGGCGACCGACGGCAAAGGCGTCGACCTTATCGTCGACATGGTCTCGGCGCCGGTCGCCAACGGCAATCTCGAAGCGGCGAAAATTCTCGGCCGCATCGTCAATGTCGGCCGGCTTGGCGGCAATAAGGGCGAGTTCGACTTCGACAAGCACGCGCTCAAGCGCGTCGACTATATCGGCGTCACGTTCCGCACCCGCTCGCCCGAGGAGGTGCGCGAAATCGTGCGGGCGATGCGCGCCGATCTGTGGCCGGCGGTCGAGAACGGCAAGCTGACGCTGCCGATCTACAAGACCTACAAGCTCGCCGACATCGCCGAGGCGCTTTCGGTGATGCGGGCCAACCAGCACTTCGGCAAGATCGTCATCAGCGTGGCGTGAGCCGTCATTGCGAGGAGCCAACGGGTCCGGCCCGAAGTGGCCGGCCCGATGACAAGCTCCGCGACGAAGCAATCCAGAACCCCCTCCCTAGCCCTCCCCCGCAAGCGGGGGAGGGAAGGGTGGGGGATTGGATTGCTTCGCTTCGCTCGCAATGACGAGCGGTTGATCGACCTAAAAATCGTGATGCTCTAATAAGTTTTGATTTCGCGGCTACCTTTCCTCCGCCACCACCTCGTGGAATTTGGTGTAGTCGAGCACGAGGCGACCCTTGGCGGAGGTGCTGGTGATGTCGCGATAGCGGTGCTGCCAGCGAATGTCCTGTCGCGAATAAATCTGGCGGGCATAGAGCCGCTGCGCCGAATTGTCGTCGACGCCGTCGACGTTGAGGATCAGCGTGCCTTCGGCAGCGACGAAATCGTCGGCGGTCAGGCCGTAGAACGCGCTGGTCTTGTCGATGACGTGCAGCAGCGTCCAGCTCAGCGAAAACATCGGATGCTCGCGGCGCTCGAGCTTTAGTTCGTAGTAGCGCCGGAATTGGTCGCGTTCCTTGGTGTTCT
>JASHXZ010000024.1 GCA_030043285.1 Xanthobacteraceae bacterium
GCTCCTTGCGGAACAGCATGGTGCGCAGCACCGGGCGGCTTTTGTCGTCGAGACGCGGCTTGCCGTCGCGCTCGATCACCGCGCAGTGGCCGCCGATCCACGGACAATGGCCGCTGCCCGAGGCAAAGCGCCAGCGGCCGGTGACGATGTAGCCGCCGTCGGTGACTCTCGCCGTCGCGCCGGACGGCGGCCCCCACGCCACCGCGCCATGCGGCGGGCCAAAAACTTCGCGCGCGATTTTAGGATCGAGGTAGCCGGCCGCTTGCGTCGACGCCACCTGCTGGCCGAGGCACCACGCGGTGCTGGCGTCGGCCGCCGCGATGGTTTCGATCACCTGGTTGAAGGCAACGATGTCGGCACCGCCGCCGCCGAAGGCCGGCGGCAGCAGCATGTGAAAGATGCCTGCTTCGTGCAGCGCCGCGACGACGTCCGGCACGATGCGCCGCTCGGCCTCGATGCGGTCGGCGGCAGCCTCGACCAGCGGCACGAGCGCGCGCGCGCGGGCGACCCAGTCGGCTGGCCTGTTCTGCTCATCGCGAGCGAGCAACGGTGATCCTCCGCAAGCTTTTTCTTGTCTCTGCCATCGGCGGCCGCGGCTTCGTTCCGGACCGCTCGACTAGTCGCCATAATCTATCCGACCGCGCAACCGTCAACCAACCCGGCCCGGAATGCCTGCCCTGCACGCCAAAGCCCGCGGGGCGGATTATTAGCCGAAGGCATAATCCGCCGACCGGCGGCGGCTTGAAAATGGCGCATTACCCATCGCTAATCAGCCCTACGCCCCACGCGGTTTGCAATGTTCCAGGAAGCTCGCGAAAGTCTTTGTTGACGGCCGCCTGATAAATGGAAAAGATTCGCAGTCGTTTGGCGTGTGGGCGAAAGTTGAACCGGAGCATGGCATGACGAATCGATTCGACACGGCGCATCGCAGCGCGGCGATCCGACCCTGGCGGGCCGCCATGATTGTGGCGCTGGCGTCGACCGCCGCGCTCATCGCGCTGGCCGCGGCGCCGTCCGCCAACGCCGCCGCGCGGCAGGCCCGTCCGGCCCGGCCGACCGAGGCGATGGCCCCGCGCCCTGCCGGCGAGCCGATCATGGCGATCGTATCGCTCAAGAGCCAACAGGTGACCTTCTATGACGCCGACGGCTGGATCCTGCGCGCGCCGGTATCGAGCGGCATAAAAGGCCGCGAAACCCCGGCCGGCGTCTTTGCCGTCGTGGAAAAGAACAAGGACCACCATTCCAGCCTCTATGACGATGCCTGGATGCCGAACATGCTGCGCATCACCTGGAACGGCATCGCGCTGCACGGCGGGCCGCTGCCCGGCTATGCGGCCTCCCACGGCTGCGTGCGGATGCCCTACGGCTTTGCCGAGAAATTGTTCGACAAGGTGCCGATGGGCATGCGCGTGATCATTGCGCCGGACAATGCGGAGCCGGTCGCGTTTTCCGATCCCGCGCTGTTCGTGCCGAAGCAGGACGTGATCGATGCCCTGCCCGCCCGCGTCGAACCGCTCGCCCGCGCCGCCGACGAGGCCACCAAGGCGGCTGCCGCCGCGAAAGCGGCCATCGCGCCGGCAAAACGCGAGGCGGCCGCGGCCCAGGCGGCGCTGCGCAAGCTCACGTATTTCAAGCGAAGCGCCGATGGTGCGCTGGCCTATGCCGAAACAGTGGCCGCCGCCGCCAGGACGGACGCCGCCAAAACCAGGGCCGAGGAGATGCAGCAGAAGGCCAGTGCCAAAGCCGACGCGCTGCGCCCGCAGTTCGATGCGGCCACGGCCGAGGCAAAGACCAAGCAGGACGCCCTTGCCGCCGCTGAAGCAAACGCCAAGACGACCGAGGCCAAACGAGTCGAGGCAGCCGCCGCCGCGAACGACGCACAGCTCGCGCTCGAGCCGGCCGCGATCTTCATCAGCCGCGCGACGCAGAAGCTTTACGTCCGACGCGACACCCATAAGCGGATACCGGACGGCGGCGAGAGGTACGATACGAGCCTCGAATTCCCGGTCACGATTGCGCATCCCGACAAGCCGCTCGGCACGCACATCTTCACCGCGGTCGCGCGCGCCGAAGGCGGCTTGCGCTGGACCGAAGTCACGATCGACAGCGGCGACAACGCCAAGGACGCGCTCGACCGCATCACTTTCCCGAAGGAGGTTCTCGATCGCATCGCCCCCACCGCGGTGCCGGGATCCTCGATCACCATCTCGGACGAGCCGTTGAGCACCGAAACCAACTATCGCACCGAGTTCGTCGTGGTGCTGAGCAACCAGCCGCAAGGCGGCTTCTTAAATCGCGCACCCTCGACCGAGACGTACGTCGCGCGCGGCGGCGAGGACAACAACAACTTCTTCGGCTCCAGTTGGTTCGGCTCCAACTCCGGTTGGGGCTCGTCGCAACAGACGACGCGCCAACCCCAAGGCACGCCGCGCCCGCGCAGCGGCCAGAACTATTATCCGCAGCAGCCGCACAGCTGGTGGTGAGCGCGGCGGTCTGTTCGGTTCGTAGGATCGGTTGAGCGTCAGCGAAACCCATCATCAGCCCGCAACGCCGCACGATGGGTTTGGCTCCGCTCTACCCATCCTACACGCCACGCGCTCACTCGCCACCGTGGAGCATCCATGCCCCGCTTCTTCGAACCCGACCTCAGCGCCGAACCTGACAGTCCATTCGCACGTGATGCGTCGAATAAGCTCGTTCGCCGGTCATATTGGCTGGACATGCCCGATCGCTCAGTGGTTTTGGCGATGACCCAAGGCGTCGGGGCAAATCTGACAAACGACGAGAAGCGAGCGCATCTCGGCGACATACGGCGTGAGCATCTCATCGATCAGGTCTGTATCCAGGAGATCTTACCGCCCGAGAGGTAGCTTGATTTGCCCACGCGGCCTTTTTAGTTCGTAGGATGGGTTGAGCGCCAGCGAAACCCATCAACAGCCCGCAACGCTGCACGATGGGTTTCGCTCCGCTCAACCCATCCTACGCTTGCTACATTGTCTACGCCGGTTGATGCCGCTTGAGGAACGTGCGCGCGCGGTTGATGGTGCGGGCTTTGAGCTCCGGCGGCTCCTTCCAGGGAAACACCGTGATCTCGGCATTGGGAGCAAGCGACGCGATGTCGATCGAGGTCTGGAGCGGATGCGCCGTTATATCGTCGGGCAGCACCAGGATCGGTGTCTGACAGGATTTCGCGAACTCGCGCGACACGCTGTACACGAAGTCGGGCCGCACGCGGTAGAGGTTATGCAGGTAGGCCTCGATGGTGGTCATCGGCACATCGGGGCGGCGTTC
>JASHXZ010000025.1 GCA_030043285.1 Xanthobacteraceae bacterium
ACCAGAACGTCGGCCGAGCGTTGGAAGCCGAGGGCTTCGAGCGACACCGTCTCGGTGGTTTGCGTCAGCAGCGCGCCGGCAAGCCCGGCGATCACCGCGGCGATGGTGTAGACGGTGCGGATGTGCGAATGGGTCGGCGCGCCGATCGCCGGCATGCGCGCGCCGTTTTCGCGGATGCCGCGCAGCGCGAGCCCGAACGGCGAATAGATGATGCGGCGCGCCGCGACAAACACCACGAACAGCACGGCAAGCGCGTAGCTGTAGGCGGTGTAGCCGTAGAGATCGAACTCGATCTTGCCGAACAGCGGCCAGGTGTGGATGCCTTGGAGCCCATCGAAGCCGCCGGTGAGCCAGCTCGCCGCGTTGGCGGCTTCCTGCAGCAACAGGCCGAGCCCGAGCGTGATCATGATCAGCGCCAAGTGGCGAAAACGCGCGATGATGAAGCTCGTGATGTAGCCCCAAATGCCGGCGGCGATGCCGGCGATGACAAGCCCGGTCAGCGGCTCGCCCCAACCGCGCACCGAGATGAGGCCGGCCGTGTAGGCGCCAACGCCGAAATAGGCGGCGTGGCCGAGCGAGATGATGCCGGAAAAGCCGAGGATGAGGTCGAGCGACAGCACGAACAAGGCGGCGATCGCCACCTGGCTCGCCAGCACCAGATAATCGGGCGCCAGCACGAACGGCAACAGCGTCGCAAGCCAGAACGCGATTTCGGCTTTGCGCCAGCGCGCTTGCGCTTGCAGTACCGCGTGCGGCCCGGCATCGGGCGCGGCGACAGCCATGGTCTCGCTCGCCACGACCTAGCGCCTCCCGAACAGGCCGGTCGGCCTCGCCATGATCATCGCCAGCATCACCACGTAGATGAGGATCGATCCGAACGCCGGGATGTAATACTTGCCCGCCATGTCGGCGACGCCGAGCAGCATGGCGGCCACGAATGAGCCGGCGATCGAGCCCAAGCCGCCGACCGAAACGACGATCAGCACGTAGATCAAATACGTCAGCGCGAACGACGGATCGAGGCCGAGCATGGCGATGGCGAGCGCGCCGCCGAGCCCGGCAAGGCCGCTGCCGAGCGCGAACGTGATGGCGAACAGCGTATCGACGTCGATGCCGAGCCCGCGCGCCATGCGCTGATTGTTGACCGCGGCGCGCACCTGGGCGCCGAACCGCGTGGCCTCGACGGTGACGACGAGCAGAACCGTGATGGCGAGCGCGATGGCGATGAGGACGAGGCGATAGACGGCGAAATCGAGTCCCATCAGGTGCAGCGAGCCTTGCAGATAGTCCGGCAAATGCACCGGCTGCTGGTCGGTGCCGTAGATGTAGGCGGCCGCCGCGATCGAGACGAACACGATGCCGATGGTGAGCAGGCATTGGGCCAGCTCGCCGGCATAATAAAAACGGCGGAAGAACACGCGCTCCAGCACGACGCTCGCGGCAGCCGCCGCGATAAACGCCAGCGGCAAGGTGGCGAAGAACGGCCAGCCGGCGTCGTTCATCAGTGTGACGGCGACATAGCCGCCCAGCATGGCGAAGCTGCAATGCGCCAGATTGACGAAATTCATCATGCCGAGCGTCACCGACAGCCCGACCGACATCAGGAACAGCAGCATGCCGTAGGCGATCCCGTCGAACAGCATGCCGAGCACGGGAAGCATGGCGGCTGGCCTACACCGTCATTGCGAGGCGCCCCGAAGGGGCGACGAAGCAATCCAGGCGGCGGTGCAAGCCGCTCTGGATTGCTTCGCTTCGCTCGCAATGACGATTCTGCATCACTGGGGAAGCGCTTCTAAAACGCCTTGCAGCCGATCACTTCGCCGCGTGTCCCGGATCCTTGACGTTTGGAACGGCGTCGATGTCGACGTTAAGCAGCTCGTTGCCGACTTTCTCGACCTTGCGGATATAGACCGTCTGCACGACGTCGCGGGTTTCGGGATCGATCGACATCGGGCCGCGCGGGCTTTCCCAGCTCATGCCCTTGGCGGCGGCGATCAAATCCTCGCCGTCGGTCTTGCCGCCGGTCTTTTTCAGCGCGGCGTAGATCAGATGCATGCCGTCATAGCCGCCGATCGAGAAGAAGTCGGGGTTGCGATGGTAATCGTCGTTGTAGGCTTTGACGAACGCGGCGTTGAGCTTCGATTGATGATTGAAGTCGTAGTTCGACACCGTGATGATGCCGAGCGCGCCGTCGCCCATGCTCTTGAGCGCGGTCTCCGAAGCGAGCGCGTCCTGACCCAAAATCTTGGTCTTATTGGTGTCGATGCCGCGCTCGGCGAGCGCTTTGCCGACCGCGGCCGGCTGCGCGCCGCCCGGCACCCAGATGTAGATCGCGTCGGGGCTCACGTCCTTGGCGCGCTGCACGAACGCGGAAAAGTCCGGATTGTCGACCGGGAAGCGCACCGAGCCGACGATCTCGCCGCCGGCATCCTTGAAGCCTTTCTGAAACCAGGTCTCGGCGTCGATGCCCGGGCCGTAATTCGACACCATGGTGTAGACTTTTTTGATGCCGTTCTTGGCCGCCCAGGTGCCGAGCGTGTAGTTGAGCTGCGGCGTGGTCGAGGAGGTGCGCGCCATGTAGGGCGACTTGGTGGTGATGATCGAGGTCGCCGCGTTCATCACCACCATGAATTTCTTGGCCTGCGCGGAGACATCGCCGCCGGCGAGCGCGTTCGGGGTCAAAATCCAGCCGCCCAAAATGTCGGCGTGATCGCGCACGATGACCTCTTGCGCCAGCCGCTTGGCGACGTCGGGAGCGATGCCGCCGGTGTCCTTGCGAATGAGCTCGATCTTGCGGCCGGCGACGGCATCGCCGTTCTGCTTCATGTAAAGCTTGATGGCGTTGTCCATCTGGGTGGCAGTGTCGGCGAACTGGCCGGAATAACACATGATCAGGCCGATCTTGATCGTGTCGGCCGCGGCGGCCGGATAAAGGCCGAGAGCCGCCAGCGCCACGGCGAACGCGCCGGCGCAGCCGATGACGACTTTTTGCATGACTTCCTCCCGGTTCTTGCGAATGGTCAAGCCGATCCGCGGCGCCTATCCTCGTTCAGGTCGCGGCCGAGTGCAACGTGCCAAAATGCGCAAAGCGCGGTGGGACGCGGCCCGCTTGGGTATCCGCGTTGTCTTGAGCGCGCAGCATCTGTTGAATGGGCCATAGCCGCACGGGGAGAAAACCATGCCAGCCGCCAAGAGCTACGAAGCCATCAAGGTCGACAAGGACGACGGCATCACCTGGCTGATGATCAACCGGCCCGACAAGCGCAACGCCATGAGCCCGCAGGTGCATCTCGAAATGGACGAGGTCTTGGACGAGCTCGCGGTCGATCCGGCGACCGAGGTGCTGGTGCTCACCGGCGCCGGCAACAACGCGTTTTCGGCGGGCCAGGACATCAAGCTTTATTTCCGCGCCAATGCCGGCGACCCGGCGGCGCGCCACAAGCTGCGCCGCGCTTCCAACAATTGGCGCTGGCAAAAGCTCTCGACTTTCCCCAAGCCGACCATCGCCATGATCAACGGCTATTGCTTCGGCGGCGCATTCACCCAGGTGTGCGCCTGCGACTTTGCGCTTGCCGCCGATGACGCCATGTTCGGACTTTCCGAGATCAACTGGGGCATTCTGCCGGGCGGCATCGTGTCGTGGAACGTGGCGCAGACGCTCAATTTCCGCGATGCGCTGTACTATGCGATGACCGGTGACTCATTTGACGGCAAACAGGCCAAGCAGATGGGTTTCGTCAATTTCTCCCATCCGAAGGAGCGGCTGCGCGAGGAAACCGTCAAGCTCGCCAAGAAGCTGATGGAGAAAAGCCCGGCGGCCATGCGTTACACCAAGGAAGCGATCCGCGCCGTGCGCTTCATGAACGAGCCGCAGGCGGCCGATTATCTCAACGCCAAGAGCGACGCGCTGCGCTACAATGACAAGGAGCACAGCCGCGAGGAAGGCATGAAACAGTTTCTTGACGAGAAGAGCTACCGTCCCGGCTATGGCCACTTCAAGCGCAAGCGCGTCAGCGCTTGATTTGCATGGTGGGTTACGCGCCTTTCGGCGCTAACCCACCCCACAAGGCATCGACATGGAGCAAGAACAAAAAACCACCGGCACCATCGACGACGATACGATCGCGCATTTTGCGCGGCTGGCCGGCCAATGGTGGGACCCGCGCGGGGCGTGGGCGACGCTGCATCGCTTCAACCCGGTGCGGCTTGCCTACATTCGCGACCAGGCCGCCGCGCATTTTTCCAGCGATCCGGCGCGGCTCGACAGCTTGGCGGGCTTGCGCATCCTCGACATCGGCTGCGGCGGCGGCGTGCTGTCCGAGCCGCTGGCGCGGCTCGGCGCGCAGCTGGTCGGCATCGATCCGGTGGCCGAGACGATCGCTGCC
>JASHXZ010000026.1 GCA_030043285.1 Xanthobacteraceae bacterium
CGAGCGCAGCAGCCGCCGTAATCTGTAGGCAAAGATCAGCACAGCCACCGATCCGCAGATGACGGTAAGAAACAGAACGATCGCGATCGCCAGGCTCCAGTGTACGGCAGGTTCCATCTCAGTTATCTCGTCACGATGGTCTGCGGTTTACTCTTTCAAGGCCTTTGATTGGACACGGGTCGCCGCAGAAAGTGCGCCGCCCTTCGCAAGGGCGCCGTAATGCGCCAACTATTCGATCGCTTCAAGTCATCGATCTGCTGTTCGGCCGCACGGAGCTGCCGCTGCAACTCCAGCATCGGCTCGGGAGATCCGGCGCCGTCTCGCCGCACTACGCCTGGAGCACTTCGACAGTCCACTTGAGCCAGCAACCCCACCGCTCTCTCTACATCTAGTCGTGGAGCTAAAGACGATGTAAATCGCTCTGCTATGTCGAGCGCTATGTCGTTTAGTCCGTAAAGCTCGTAGATAATCATAGTCTTTATGATTTGGTCGACGTTCAGAGACGTCGGCAGTTTGGTGTAGCTTTCGGGATGGTCCCGCTCGTCGATGGGATCGCGACAAAATAGCAGATTGAGCGTTGCGGGTCTGCCGAGTTCGAAGGCGTCGCAGTTTGTGATGCCCGACTGCTGCAGCACCCGACCAAACGTCGCACGCGGAACACGATTGAAGCCGATATCGGCCAGAATCAAACCGTGGCTTACCAAATCATCGGAAATCGTCGTAAAATGACTCTTCGGATAGACTGGACTGATGTTGAAGTTCGATTCTGCTTCGACGCCCAGCACACCCAAAGCGATAAAATCCTGCGCACCGAGAAGAACGTACTTTTCAAACCCTTCCACGTCTACTTTGAGAAAGTCGCTGCGCGGCAGTGCACCGTCGGCAAGCAACGTGTCGAGACGGCGCATCGAAACAATGCGAGACTCTTCTGACCTCAGGTTGTCAAATCGAGACTCACCCTGTATGAACATGGAACTGGCAGTGGGATTTAGGACGTTGACGTAAAAATTTCGCTCGCCGTCCTTTTCCCCGATTGCGCAGTTATGAAAATGGCGGTTGGAGCGGCCGACATTTGATCGCTTAATTTCGGCAATAACCTCCGCAACGGCATCGAAGCCGTGGAAGATCAAATAATCGCCGAGCAGGTTCCAGCGTGGATGCGCACCGCCCTGCACTCCAACATCCACGACTGCAAAGCTCTCACGCAGCAATCCGGACCGTACGATCCAGCTGGTGAATTCGCTGGTGGCGTTGAACCACAGATCTTCCATCAGAGCCCCTGCACTGGCGACGCATCGGCAGTCAAAATTGGCGAGAGCCGCGCACCATCGGCCTAACGACCGTCGCAGTCCTTCTGAAAGCTGCCCGGGACCTTGTCAAGATCGTCGGGCTGGTTCCGCCTTTGCGGAGGGAGGAAAATGTGATGCGGCGGAAAGGCAGTTCGCCTACCTGCTGCGAACGCCCGACCAACGACGGGAGAATTCGGGGCGACCGCGTTCTTCCGTCGCAATCAGGTATGCGCCGGGCGTTGTCGCTTAGACGGTATGCTGCTGCGGACCGACCGCCAACAGTGGCGCTTGGTCGTTGAGCCCCGTCCCGGCCGGAGAAAACTGAGCCATCGCCGCCGGTGCGGAGAAAAAACTGCTCATGGGGGGCACGAGCGCGGATGGAGCGCTCCACGGCACCGTTGGCTGGCTTACCGAGCTATCGGCGCTGACTGGATCGGAGCCGCCGCCCTCGATCCCGCTCGAAGATAGAACGCTCGTAGCGGTCGCGGTCGCGGTGCTGGAATCCGTGGTAATACCCACAACTGTCAACTGCGTTCCGATCTGACCGAGGCTCCCCTCGGCTGACAACTGCCCGTTTGCGATATCGTAATACTCGAAGGCACCGGTGCTCGGGTTCTCCAACAGCATATCCGTCGTGCCGTCGCCGTTGACGTCGGCAAAGCCGGCAACTTGCCAATTTGTCCCGACCGCCGCGATTTGCTGGGCTCCAACGATCTGGTTGTTGCGAATGTCGAAGATGTCGTACGCGCCATCGGCGCTGTCGTACATCATCATGTCGGTAGACCCCGAATTATCGAAGTTGCCGAACCCCACCACTTGCCAATTACTGCCGACGGCGCCAAGAACGCCTTCGGTTGAGACTTGGCCGTTCACGATGTCGTAATACTCGAACGCGCCGGTGCTCGGGTTATGCAACAGCATATCGGTGTTGCCGTTGCCGTTGAAATCACCGAAGCCGGCAAGCTGCCAATTGTTGCCAACATCGGCGATTTGATTGGACCCTGTGATCTGGTTGTTGCGAATATCGAAGACGTCGTACGCGCCGTCGCTGCTATCGAACATCATCGCGTCGGTGAAACCTGAATTATCGAATTTGCCGGTCCCGACGACTGCCCACTCCGTCCCAATCGCGCCCATGACGCCAGTTTGCGTGACGTTGTTGTTGGCAACGTCATAATATTGAAATGCGGTGCCGTTACGCACCATCATGTCGTCGGAATCAGAACCGCTGAAATTGCCGAGACCTACGACCAGCGCCGGGGAAGAAATCTGTGTAAGGGGGTATGATTCCAGTATGCTGTTGTTGCCGAGATCGTAGATTTCATAATCGCCGCTGGCGTCGACCGTGATCATGGTGGCCGAGGTGCCCGACGGAGGAGCGGCGTTGTTGCCGCCCCAGTAGTCATCTTCGGTTACCGTCACTGAATTCGACGAGGGCTGGATGGCGCCGTAGGCTTCCTGAACGGACCCACTAACGCCGGGAGGGTCGTTGTTGTCCGTGTACATGCCGATCGATTGCGCAGCCGAGAGGCTGGCGGCCGAGCCATTCGAAAAAGTCGCACTGACATTACCGAACGTGACGGGCGAGTTGAGGAAGTCGGCCAGGGGCGGTTGCGACTGTTCGTTATTGTTGTTGATCAATTCGGGTGTTTCGACAATGGCTTCGGCGCTATTGCCCACTAGGCTGGTTCCACTCGGCGCCGCCAAGCTGGTTTGGTAGATCTGGCCTGTTGTTTCGTTGTCGAGGATGAAGGTGGCTGTGGTCGCACCGGCGCCACTCGTTTCGACCGTGACTTTTATCGTATTGCCCGGGTTTACCTGGAAGGATGAAGGAGCGATAAAATCGGCATCGGCCGGATACCATTCCACCCATGCCTGGCAGCTGACCGTTGTCTGACCGTTCGATGTCTGCGCTTCCTGGTAAACGCCAGCCTGACACACGTCCGAGGATTGGTCGCCGTCGATTCCCACCCACTCGGCGACATCCGAGGTCGTGACACCGGGCACCTGCGAGATCGTTGGGATTACCCACTGGGCCGACACGGTGCTGAAACTTTCGCCCGAGCCGGCCATCAGCACGCCCCCGGACCAGTTCGTCGATTCCTGGTTTGTCGGCGTTGATGGGCTGCCGATCGTTGCGAGTCCGAAACCTTCTGCTGGAAGTCCTGCTGCTGGAGCCACAGCCATGGTACCGGTAGAGACTGCCGACGATGAATCGGAAATCTCGCCCGACCCAAAGGTCGGCGTGTTACCGATACCCTGCTGGAACGGAGTCGCTCCCGCCGAGCCGCTGTCATCAAACAGGCTATCGAGGGCTGGTAGGCCGTTCAGCTTGTAATAGGACATGGCGATGTTCTCCGGCCGCTCTCCGGCCGCTTTAGAGTTGCTAACAGCCGCTGCTCAGGCAGCTCGCGCTTTCCCCCCAGTCGGGGCCGCGCGCACGCCGGTAAGCCATTCGGACCCTGCTGTGACTCGTCTGAACATGACTCAACGATCGGACGGAAGTTCCGAATCCCTCACCAACAGGATTTTGAGGTTGTAGCTTAAAAATTGGCAAATTTCAGTCGACAACTGACTGTTTTTCACGACAAGCGACTGCTTGACGCTTAAGGTGCGCTGCCCGCTGGAACCAAAGTTTTTCCGCGCAACGCTCCGGGCCGGAATTTTCAATTTTTATGAAGAAAACCAATGCGCTGCGGTTCAGGGGCTCGGTCGTGCCGGCTTGAACCATTGCCTCCAGCGGACCCGCCTTCGGAGGCACGGGGGACCAAACCAGGGCTCATGACGTGCTGCCGCCCGAGCTTACGAAGCTGCATAACCCGCTCCGTACGCCGGTCGGTGCGGTGCGCCGTGTATTCGGGCTCGTAAGGCAGAACGAAGCGCTTGGAGGGCCGTGACATATCCGCCTCTGCTGCCATCATTCCCCCCGCGTCTGGCCGGTAAATCGTCCCGCATCGGAATAGTGCCTTGCCGAAATGAAATAATGCTTCGCCTGCCCGGTTCCATGGGAACTTGGCTTAACTTTTCGTTACGGAAGTTCGTCGCCGCCGCGTGCCAACCAGGCCAGCATGGCCATCACTCGCGCATGGATAAAGACGCGTCAACGCTTGGCGAAGTGCTTCTCGACCTTGACGATCGCCTTGACGGCGTCACGGGCTTCACGCTCGCGGTAGCGCTCGTTGAGGTAAAGGTTGAACGAGCGATTACAGATGTCGTGCGCGTTCGGCGCGTCGAAGTCGTCGGCGAGATACGGCCGGATGTAGGGCCAGTCCGACACCACGAAGCGGTAATGCGGATTGAGATCGATGCCCTCGGCACGCACCGCCTCGGCAAACTCGATCTTGCTGCAACTGATGGCGCCACAATCGACCATCACCGGATAGAAGAACGGCGAATCGGTGGGCGAGAACGGATACGGCGTGCAGACGTCGGAGGCGTCGACCAGCCGGGCGACGAAATCCGACACGAAAGCGAGCCGGCCAACGATCGTGCCGCGCAGGCGAGCGAGCGAGGCGAGCCCAATCGCGCAGGAGATTTCGTCGGTGTTATGGTTGAGCGCCGGGAACAGATAGTTCGAGGGATCGCGGTCGCTGAAATCCTCTCGCCAGCGCGGCTTACCGCGGTCGGCGTGCGCCACAGCACGGTGGTGCAGTTCCAAATCCTTGGTGAACACCACGCCGCCGGAAGGTCCGGTCATATGGGCCTTGCGGTACATGGTGGAGAACGCGGCTACGTCGCCGAAGCTGCCGACGCGCTTCGCCCGCAGCAGGGCGCCGTGCGCCTGCGCGCAATCCTCGATCACCGTGATGCCGCGCGCGTGCGCGATCTCGACAATCTTGTCGATCTCGGCTGCCTGGCCGGCGGCATGCACCACCATGACGGCACTGACGTTCGGGCTGATGCGCTCAGCGAATTGCTCGGGCCCG
>JASHXZ010000027.1 GCA_030043285.1 Xanthobacteraceae bacterium
GTCATGTTCGGACCGCTCAATTCCGGCGAGTCGCTCGCGGTGGTGCCGCAACTCGCCCGGATGAAGATGCCGCAGATGCATCCGTGCTGGGTCGACAGCCTGACCGACCCAAAGAAATATCCAATGTGCTTCCGCGATGCGCCGACCAACCAGCAGATCGGCGATGCGGCGAACCGCTACGTGGTCAAGGTGCTCAACAAGAGGAAGGTCGCAGTCATCAGCGATACCACCGGCTACGGCACCGCGTCCGTCAACGCCTATGTGCCGATGCTCAAGATCATGGGGGCCGAAGTCGTCTATCAGGGCAACATCGACGCCGCCAATCCGGACCTCAAGCCCGAGCTCTTGCGCATGCAATCCGCGGGCGCGGAAGCGATCATGCCGTGGAGCGTCAATGCCGGCTTTCTGTCCCGCATCATCAATACGCGCGGCGACATGGGGTGGGACGTGCCGATCGTCGGCCAGACCACGCTCGGCTCAGGTCAGACCAAGGCGCTCCTGGAAAAACCCGAATACTGGGCGAAGGTCTATCCCAACAATTTCCGCTCATGCTGCTTCGACGCGCACGGCAAGCTGCCTGAGCGCACGACCGCCTTCGTCGAGCGGCTGCAGAAAGCTAAAATCGACATGAGCGATACGCTGTTGTGGTGGATCGCGCTCGGCTACGACGGACCGCGGATGGTCGCCGACGCCGTGAAGAACGGCGGCGGCACCAAGCCTGAAGAGCTCGTCGCCTACTGGGACCATCTAAAGAATTTCCCGGGCGTCTATGGCGACATCTCCTTCACGCCGGCGCAGCACAACGGCTATCCGGACGATGAGGTGGTGATGTGCGAGGCCAATTCGCTCAAGGGCGGCGCGTTCAACCTGGCTCCCGGCTACACCGCCTGACCCGATGGTCGAATCGATCGTCTTGTCAGGGCTGGCGATCGGTTGCATCTACGCACTGATCGGCATCACCTACAACGTGATGTTCTCAGCCTCGCGCGTATTCAGCTTCACGGCTGGCACGCTCGGGATGGCGGGCGGTGTGCTCGGCTCCTTGTTCATCGCCCAGATGGGTCTGCCGTTCGCCGCCGGATTTTTGCTGGCGCTGGCCGGCGGCGCCGGACTCGGTATCGTCACCGAAATCGTCGCCGTGCGGCCGGTGCTCAAGAGCCTGGACCAGCATCTCTACGTGCTTTCCACGCTGGCGCTGGCGCTCATGGTCCAGCAGTTCACCGCGATCAAATGGGGCACGGACGCGCGCCCCTTTCCGCGACTCTTCGATCTCGCTCATGGGGACTTCGATCAGCGGTTCTGGCTGCCGATGGCCGCCTGCGCGGCTGTGATCGTCGGCCTGGAATTGCTCTATCGCCGGACGCTGATCGGCCGCGCTTTTCTGGCAATCGCCGAGGACACTTATGCGGCGCGTGCGCTCGGCCTGCCGGAGCGCAGCTTGCGCATGACGAGCTTTGCGCTCGCCGGCGTGATCGGCGCGCTCGCGGGCTTTGCCGGCGGCGAGATGCTGCTTGCGTTCTTTGGTAACGCGCCAATGTTGACTTTCTACGGCTTCATTCCGGTCGCTTTGGGCGGAATGGGAAACAACCGCGGCGCGGTGGTCGCCGGACTCCTTTTGGGCTTGTTTCAGCAGGCTGCGAACTTCCTGGTTGGCGGCATCTTCGCCTCGGTGGCGGTCTTCACGGTCTTCATCATCGTGCTGCTGATCCGCCCGGAGGGTCTTGTCGGCGCCAGCCTGCAACGTCGCGTTTGATGGAAATGCCGGCAGCACAATTGCACCTGAGCCGCGCCAAAGTGCTCGGTTGGATGAGCCTGAGCGGTGCGACGCTGCCTTTCCTGCTGCTGCTCGTTGTCGGCGCCGCGTTCCCATTTTTCGGCGGCAGCTACTGGAGCCTGATTGCGACCCGAGCCTGCGTCTATTGGGTGCTGGTGTCCGGTCTCAATCTTGTGGTCGGCTTCGCCGGCCAGATCGCGATCGGCTGGGTCGCCCTCCTCACGCTCGGTGCCTACACCACAAGTGTCCTCGTCGCCGGCAATGCCACGCCGCCGTTGCCGCCCTATCTGGCCTTGGCGATTGCCGGCGCGGTGGGAGCAGCGTTCGGCCTGATCGTCGGGTTGCCGGCGCTGCGGCTGCGCACCTTCTATTTCGCCATCACTACGCTCGGCTTCGCCACGATTGTCACCCAGGTGGCGCTCGCCTGGCAGAGCGTGACCGGCGGCGGCGTGGGCGTCGCCGGCCCGATCTTTCCGGAGCCGTTCTCCTCGCCGACCGGCCTCTATTATTTCTGCTTCGGCCTTGCAGCGATCTGCACCTGGATGACAGCGAACGTCGCGGCAAGCCGTTTCGGACGCGCGCTCATCGCGATCCGTGACGCCGAGGTCGCGGCCGAAGCGTGCGGCATCGTCAAAGCCGCCCTGCTGACGGCCGTCTTTTTGTTCAGCGGCGCCGTCGCGGCGGTCGCGGGCGGGCTGTTCGCTGCATTGCAATCCTACATCACGCCCGATGCGTTCACGCTCGACCTGTCGGTGCTGTTCTTCATCGCCATCCTCATCGGTGGCCGCAGCTCCATTCTCGGGCCGCTGTTGGGCATAATCCTGTTGACGGTGCTGCCGGAATTCGCAGCGCCGTTGGTCGCATGGTCGACGTTCCTCTATGCGGCGCTCTTGCTCGCCATCGTGCTCGCGATTCCGGGTGGAATTGCCGAGCTTCTGGATTTCAGGAACCGCCGCCCGCTCGAGAGCGACCGCGCTATCATCCCGAGGCCCGAGCTGCTTGCGCGGCTTCTCGATGCGCCAACCCGTTTGGGCGCTTTGACGCTGGAACAGGTGTCGCTGAGCTTCGGCGGCGTGCATGCGATTGACGGTCTCGACCTGGAGATCCGGCCGAGCCGGGTGCATGGTCTTATCGGCCCCAACGGCAGCGGCAAGACCACGACGTTGAACGTCATCTCCGGCTATTACGCGCAGCAGCGCGGCGCGGTCAGGTTTGGCGGCACGACGCTGCCGGTGTTCGCGCGCGAGCGGCGCGCGCACATGCGCATAGCGCGGACGTTCCAAACCCCGCGCATCGTCGGCTCCGCCTCGGTGCTGCAGAACGTCATGATCGGCGGCACCATCGACGGCAAGGGGACGTTCGTCGAATCCTTGCTGTCGCTGCCGCGCCACCGGCGCGATGAAGCCAAGCTGCGCGACACCGCCACGCTGGCGCTGGCGGCGGTCGGGTTGGAGCGGCTCGCTGCCGTGCGCGCCGACCGGCTGCAGCACAGCGAGCTGCGCTTCATTGAGATCGCCAGGGCCTTGATGCTGCGCCCGGCCTATCTTTTGCTCGATGAGCCGGCGGCCGGACTCTCGGCCGAAGAGATCAAGCGTCTGGGCGCATTTCTGCTGGCGATCGCCGAGGCGGGGACCGGCGTGCTCGTGGTCGAGCATCACCCCGATCTGATTTTCGATATCTGTCACCATGTCACCGTGCTCAACCTCGGCAAGAAGCTGGCGTCTGGGACTCCCGCCGAAATCCGCTCGCATCGCGAGGTGGTCAATGCCTATCTCGGCGGCTGAGCCGCTGCTCGACGTCGCCGGGCTTTCGACCGGCTACGGCAAGATCGGCGTCTTGCGCGGCGTCGATCTCACGGTCGGCGCGGGCGAAGTGGTGGCGCTGCTTGGCCCGAACGGCGCCGGCAAGACCACGTTTCTGCGCGCCGTCTCGGGGCTGTTGCCGTGGTCTGGCCGCGTGCGCTTTGCCGGCCGCGATCTTGTCGGCATGAGTCCGCGCGAGACCGCGCGGGCAGGATTGGTCCACGTCATCGAGGGCCATCGGGTGTTTACGCAGCTTACGGTACACGACAACCTCCTGCTTGCCGCCTACGATCTTCCCCACGGAGAGCGCGCTGCACGCGCCGAGGAAGTCTTCGCGCTGTTTCCCGAGATCGCCGCCAAGCGCCGCGAGCGTGCGGCCGCGCTCTCGGGCGGCCAGCAGCAAATCCTGGCGGTGGCGCAGGGTTTGGTACGGCGGCCGCTTCTCCTCATGCTCGACGAGCCTTCCGCCGGCTTGTCGCCGGTGCTGGTTGATCGCGTGCTCATCGTGGCCCAGCGGCTGCGCGAAGCCGGGACCGCGGTGCTGCTGGTCGAGCAGTTGATCGAGAAAGCGCTGGCGATTGCCGACCGCGTCTATGCGCTCGCGCGCGGCTCGATCGTGCTGGAAGCCAAAGCCGGTGAGGCCGATCTGCCACTGCGCCTGGAGCACGCCTACATGGCGATCGCGGCGCAGGACCGCAGTGAGCGTTAGGGGAGTTGTCCAACGGTTCGAAAAGGCCCGATCTGCCGAGGAATCTCGGGCTAGGCAGCGGCGTCATCCGACGTCGGCCGCGATCTTCACCAAGCACTGCGTCAGCGCCCCATCAGGCGCGGCGAGTTCTTCGAGAATGGAATAGTGATCGTGGCCGGCGAGCGGCAGCTCTTCAATCGGCAATTTGGCCACGCGCCGTGCTGCCGCGTAATCGCGGGACTGACGCTGCATTTCCAGCAACTCACGGCTGCCGAACGCGACGGTGAGCGGCGGCGATGCCGCGGGTAGGAGGTGGACTGGACTGAGGGCGAGCTGCTCGTCGGGCGTCAACTTCAGCTTGTCATTGACGTAGTTCAGCCGGCAGGGCTCGAGGTCGTAAAGACCGCTGATTGCGAGTCCCGCATCGGCGTCAGCGAGTGCCATAACGATCAGGTGCGCGCCCGCCGACCAGCCGCACAGAATCAATTTTCCTGAAACCACTCCGAGCGCCGGACCTTTGGCGCGCAGCCAGCGCACCGCACTGCGCACCTCGCCGACGATTTCGGTCAAGCTGGCATCGGGCGCCAGCGTGTAGCCGATCAGCGCCGCGTCAAAGTCGTGGGCCAATGGCCCCTCGGCCATGCAGGCAAAGACTTCTTTGGAGTTGCGCTGCCAGTAGCCGCCGTGAATGAAAGCAAACAGCGGCGCGCCGCCGCGTCCACATGGCACTATATCGATCCTGTTGCGCGGCCGCGGCCCGTAGGAGAGATCGAGCAGCGCACCGGGTCGCACCCGCGTGGCGGCGCCGCGCGCGGTCCACTCGGCCAGTTTTTGCTCGCTGTTCTTGACTGCCGCGCCGTTATTGTAGGCGGCGTCAAGCTGCGCGCGTGTCATACCGCGATAGACGATCGGATCCATGACCGATCCCGAGCCGGTGGTGGTCACTGCGAAACCAAACGAAACGAGGAATCCGCGCTGCGTAACTCCGGTCCAGGGATTATGGAATCCGGATTTACCGCTTCGCGGCAATTCTCATTGGCGCCGAGGCATATTACGCCGCTTTGCGGGCGTGGTGGCTGTGCAACTGATGCGCCAGCTCGCGGCGCAGCTCGTTGAATTCCGGCGCCACCACGCTGCGTGGGCGCGACAGCGGCACGATTACTTCGCTTTCGATGCGCCCCGGGCCGGGCGACATGACCACGATGCGGTCGGCCAAGAACGCCGCCTCCTCGATCGAATGGGTGACAAACAGCAGTGTCAGGCCGGTGCGCTGCCAGATCTCGAGCAGCTCGTCCTGCAGGCGCTCGCGGGTCATGGCATCGAGCGCGCCGAACGGCTCGTCCATCAGCACCAGTTCGGCGTCGTTGGCGAGCACACGGGCGATGGCGACGCGCTGCTTCATGCCGCCGGACAATTGATGCGGATAGGCGTCGGCAAAGCGCTGCAGCCCGACCAGCGTGATGAAGTGCTCGACGGTGTCCTTGACCTCGCGCGCCGGCCGGCCGCGCGCCAGCGGGCCGAAGCCGATATTGCCGCGCACCGTCAGCCACGGAAACAGCGCGTAGTCCTGAAACACCATGCCGCGCTCGGGTCCCGGGCCGGCGATCGGGATGCTCCACATCAGTGCCTGGCCGCGCGTCGGCGTCTCGAATCCGGCAACGATGCGCAGCAAGGTCGACTTGCCGCAACCTGAGGCGCCGATCAGGCAGACGAACTCGCC
>JASHXZ010000028.1 GCA_030043285.1 Xanthobacteraceae bacterium
AGGCGCCCCCACTGGCCCGGAGCCTCATCTTCCCTCTACGAAGAGGGATCAGCCGATGTTCGCGATGTTGGTGATGACCCCCATCGCGAACGGCGCGTACACGGCCAGGACCTCCTGGGCGTAGACGCCGACTTCCCGCTTCCGGGTGACCAGCGGCCAATCGACCTCGTACCAATCGCGCCGGGTCTTGACCTCGGCGACGTTGGGCACCTCGTTCGACTGGTACTGGACCGGCAGGTTTTCAGCCCAGCCGATGATCGTGCCGGGCGGCAGGTACGGGTGGATTTTCAGCGGAATCCTTTGTCCCGCGTTCAGCTGAAACGGGTTGTAATACCACTCGATCGTGCCGGAGGCCGTGAGCTGATACCCGCCGCTCTGGGCAACCTCGTAGCGCACCAGCGGACCCGACGAGTTGCTGAGGGCGAGGGTCGTGATGTTGCGCGCCTCCTGGGCGTTGACATAGAGGACGGTGGGCGACAGCCGATAGCTGTTCCACATCGTCTCCAACATCGTGTCGATCTCGTTGATCGAGCCGCGACCCGATGAAGTCAACCCCGTGCCGGTGCCGGCGGTGCCGGTCGCCAGGCTGTTCACATAGGCACCCGACCCCGACTTCAGCGCGTTGGTCAAAAGACCGTCGAACGCCGTCGTGTTGGCCGAAAAATCGGCCGTGAAGGTGCTGATGTTCTGCGTGCCCGTCGCGAGTGCCACAGCAAACGTGGTGCTGTTGATCGTGGTGACCGCTTGCAGGATTTCCGTGCCAGTCGAGGTGCTGACGAACCACGCATAGGCGACGGCACCCTGGATCGCCGCAACCGAACAGAACAGGGTTTGCCCCAAGGTGACGGCCTGGTCCGCCTCGGCCGAAAGGTTCGACGAGCCGCCATTGACGGTGTAGGTTTCGCCATCCGCGCCCGTAACGGTCGTCTGGCTCGGGACCACGCCGGCCTTGAGATAGTTGTTGTACCCCTCGATCGTCATCGCGACGACGCGGACGTAATAGGTTGCGGCCGGCAGCGTGGCGCCGGAGCCGGACGCCGACAGGGTGGGCGTGCCGGGCGTCCCCAAAGCCATCGACGTGTTGCCGCCGAGAATGCCCATCTCCTCCTTCATCAGCGCTTTCTGGAGAAGGCGGAACGACATCGTGGCGCGGAGATTTTCGAAGCCCTGAGCGGCCGCGATCGCTTCCTCGGTCGCCGCGTCTTCCTCGCCGATGGTGACGTAGTTCGCGGACTTGTTTGCCGTCGTATAGCTCATCGCCCCGGAGCGCTGGCCTTCCGGGACCCAGCCCATCGCGTCAAAGCCCGACCCGATGATCGCCTGGACTTCCTTCCAGTTCGTCGCCGTGCCGGTGCCATTACCGACGCGCGGAATGACGTGGCGCAGCGGCGCGAGGAAGGGATAGAGATTCTTCGCCGGAGCCTGCAGGTCGTAGGCGGTCAGCCCCGACGCCTGGGAAATGGTCTTGGCGAGGTCGTCATTAGCCTGGAGACCCTTGACGAGTGCAAAGGTCTCTTCGATCACTTGGTTCATGTTGACCTCCCGCGTATTGCGGTCACAAAAAACGCGGCCGGAAAGGCCGCGTTGCTACCGGCATCAAGGCCGGATTGGGTCGGAACTCAGCGGGTGTCGGTGAGTCCGGGGATGACCATGCGAGGCGCGGCCCCGATCATCAGTTTTGTCCGCTCCTCGGGCGCCATGTCGGCGAGGAATTTCTCGACATCGGCCTTGGTGACATTGCCGGCACCCGAAGATGGAGTTTGTGTGCCGCCCTTTTCGACGCGGGCAAGACCTTCCGGGAGAGTTCCATTGGCGACCGTGCGCGGCGGCAATGGTGTTTCTTCGAGCTCCTTGACGCGCTTCTGCAGGGCGTCTTTCTCGGTGGCAAGTTTGGTGATCGTATCGGCGCCTTCCGTGACCGAGGTCACGAGGCCGTCAACGATTTTCCGCACTCCATCAAGTTCTGCGCGAACCTGGCCGATCTCATCGACCGCGGCCTTGGCGTGATCTTCTTCGGTGCCTTGCCGTTCTTGCTCGGTGCGCGCCCCGGCGCCGCGGAGATGCAGCAGAGCGCTGTCAAGATGCGCGGCAGTGCCCGCGGAGTGCTCGCCATCGCCGCGAGCGGTTGCCACCAGATCGTGCGCCGCCTCAATGAGAACGCGATGGCCGCCGTGACGCTTCGCCAAATCGGCCAGCACAAGCCCTGCGGCCTTGACCTGCTCGATGTGCGACCCGCGACCCGAACCATCCGGGTTGACATCCGGGACGGGCGTCGGGACATGACCGGTATCGACCGTCGAGTTCTCGCCCGGCCGATACGTCGAGGCGGGAGGAGCAACATCAAGAACGGGTTCGGCGACGTGCCCGCTGTCAACGGTGCCTTGATGGATCGGGCCAGCCGCGTTCAAATCCTCGCGCGCGCTGCGCAGATGCTCCACCGCCGAACCGGAGAGGCCCGGCATGTCGAGCGCCATCCCGATCGCGTGGTGGGCGAGGCCGAGACGGGCCATGTTGCGGTTGCTGTGCCGCGCCGCCTTGGCAAGCCATGATTCGAATGCCTGCTCCTTGTCGCCGAACGACTTGGCGAGATCGCCGGTCGCTGCCGCGAGGGCAACGATTTCGAGCGGCGGGACGCCGGCGAACTGTTCGGTGTCGTCGAGTACCTCCCCGGTTTCCTCGGTGACGAGATTGCGGAGAAAGGCGACGATCATTGTCTCGATCTGCGCCGCCTGGTCGGGGAGGGTCGAATCGTCTCCCTCCATCGCGCGCTCGATCAGCAGGCGTTCCTTGAGCCAGCGCCAATCGAGGATCATCTGGGCAATGCAGCCGGCATCACTCAGGTGCTTCGCCAACGTGATCGGCGCCATCTTCTCCGCTTCCGGCGGTCCGTCCTTGTCAATCTTCGCCTTCCAGGCCCCGACGATCTTCCGCTTGATCGAGGCGACCTGTTCATCGGTGTACTTGGCGGCGTTCTTTTTCTGGTGGATGTACGACCACGCGGCACGGATGTGCCGTGCGGTATCGATCGGATACCGCTTCTTGCCATCCGGCTGGTAGCCGGGATCGGCGTAATCGACGCCCCCATAGGGTTCGTCGCCTTTCTTGCCGAGTTCGCCGGCACCCTCAGCCGCAGGCGCGGGATCGGCCGGCCCTACCTTGGCGATGGCCGCCGCCATCGCCTGCTGCGCCGCCAGCGCCGGACCGGTAGAGGCCGCCACGGCGGCGTCGATGACGAGCTGCTGGTTGTGCGCGACGCAAGCGGCCTTGGTCAGATGAATGGAGCCGTCCTTTGCCTGCCAGACCTGCTTGAAGTCGGCGCCGACATTCGGCGCGGCAGGCGCCGGATCAGCTGGCTGCGGATTGGCAGTCGCGCCAGCTTCTTTGAGCGCCGCGGCCATCGCCGTGTCCGGTTTCACATCGGGGTCGATCGTCCCGAAATGCCGCTCTTCGATCGTCCCGTCGGCCTTGACCATCTGGAAGACCGCATCGGGATTGCAGGGGTTATCGACGATGCTGATCTCGCTCGGAATGGCCGTGTACCATTTCGTGGCGGGATCGGCTTCATCCGTCCAGCGCTTCGCATAGCGGCCGCCGATCGAGCCGCCCGTGTAGACGCCTTCGAGGCATTTCTGCCATTCGTTGTCGTCGATGATCTTGGCGCCGACGTTGATCTGCTTCGCGGCGTCGTCGCAGTCGAAAACGGTCAGCTTGCCCGCCGCGATAGGCTGGTGCATGGCCCGGATGTTTCCCAGGCTCTTGCCGCCGGTCGATTTTGCGATTTCTTCCGACCACTTGCGGAAATGCGGAACCGAAGTGTCGTAGTGAAACCGCTCCCCGGCCTTATCGATGGCCTCGCTCGCGGCGGTGAAATAGACCATCCGCTGGGCGACATCGATTTTGGTGATCGGGAGGAACAGGTCCAGTCCGCTCATGTCTGCACTCCTATTCCGCCGCGGCCGACGAGGTGCCGTCCTCGGCCATCATCTTGTTGACGACCGAGTCAATGCCTTCGCGGATCGCTTTCTTGCGGCCCTTGCCTTGCGGCGCGCGGATCAGATGGTCGGTGGCGATCCCCGCCTGGCGCCGGTCCAGCGGCTTGTTGGGATCGACGCCGGTTCCGCTGTCCACCCCGATAATCGTTCCGCCCATTTTCTTGATCCAGGCGGCTTCCCGATCGGAGCGCACGCCATCGACGACGACATTGCGGCCGACGGAGAGATGCGGCATCGCCCGGCGCCGCAGCGCGATCGTCGTCGCCATCGGCGTCTTTTGGTGCACGCCGTCGCCGAACGCCTCCAGCCCGTCGCGCGGCGTCTTGCCGCCCAGCTTGACGTTCGGCGTGTCCTTGCGATTACCGTCCACGTCTGCCCGGCTGAGGCCGAATGCCTCGCGAAAGCCACGCTTGATCGGACGGCCAGCATGGAGCCGCTTGAAGC
>JASHXZ010000029.1 GCA_030043285.1 Xanthobacteraceae bacterium
CGCAGCGATCGAACACGCCATTGCCGAGACCGACCGCGACTCCGAGATCATGGCGGTTCCCGTGCTGCTGTCGACCGCGAGCGGCAATCTGACCGTCAGCCTCAAGCCGGAGCCGACCGCGAAACCCGAACCGGTCGATGCGGAGGTGTGGCTGTGCCCGATCGTGAGCACCATCGCGGTCGCCATCGGTCGCGGCGAAAACGGCGGGCGGACGCTGACCTACCACAACGTGGTGCGCGCCTGGCGCAAGCTCGGCGGATATAACGGCGCTGAATCGACGTGGAGCGTGCCGCTGTCCCAGATCGAAGACGGCCACGTCGATGCTGCTGCGGTCATCGTGCAGAAAGGCACCCGCGAGAAGCCGGGACCCGTCATCGGTGCAGCAATGCTGCCGATCGGAAGCCACGTCAGCGACGGGGTCCAGCGCACGAGCAACGTCCGCTGAGAGCTTCGTTTCGTCGTCTTCGTCTCTCTCTAGCCGTTTGCCAAAAGACGTATCGATCCGGCCGACGTGTTTGCGATGGCGGACACGGCTCGCGCCCGTCGTCCGCCGCGTGCTGTCGGCGGTCAAAAAAAGGCCGGCTACCGCCGGCCAGAGGAATTGGGGGATTGAACCGTACGCTGACTCTAGCCCGGTCCGTCCACACCCCGGGGGGCTGGGGGGCTGAGGAATCCGGAATGCGAGCCGGACCGGGCCGTGAGGCAACAATCGGCGATGTCGCAAGCCAGCTTGGCACGTCCTTGGCCGAAATGGGGCTGCATTATGATTCGATTAACGAAGCCGTGATTCCGGTCGGTCAAAAATGCCGCAGGCCGTCCCGGCCCACGCGGTTCCAACCATCAAGCGGGCCGCCCTGCCTGCCGCCGCACCCGGCCTTTTGCCGCGCACGAAACCCTTGCGGGCGCCGCGCAGCGGCGCGATCATGACATCCGCACGACAACCGCAAGACCAAGGAGGCGCCGGATGGATCTCGGCGAAATCGAGCCAAGCCAGTTGCGGGGTCCCCATCGCGTGGAAGGCTTTGGGGGACCCCGGCGCGGAGGGGAGTTTCGCGCATCTGCCCCCGCCAGCAGAGTGACGTTCAATCGGCGCGAACTCGACCACATTCTCAGGCTTTACGGCCGCAAAGTCGCCGCCGGCGAGTGGCGCGATTATGCCATCGATTTTTTCAAAGACCGCGCCGTCTTTTCGGTTTTCCGGCATTCGGCCGAAGCGCCGATCTACCGCATCGAAAAGAACCCGCGTCTGGAGCACCGCCAAGGCGCCTACAGCGTGATCTCGGCGACCGGTCACATCGTACGGCGCGGCGAGGAATTGGACCGCGTGCTGGGCGCGCTCGATCGCTCGCTGCGGTTGGTGGCGAGCTAAAGCCTCACGCAGGCGGCAGGGCGGCGCCGCTGCCGAGCGCGCGCTGCATCAGTACGGTATCGAGCCAGCGGCCGTGCTTGAAGCCGATCGATTGGAACGTGCCGACGTGGGCAAAGCCGGCGCGCTCATGCACCGCGATCGACGGTGTTTGCGCTGAATCGCCGATCACCGCGATCATTTGACGGAAACCGCGGCTTTCCGCTGCTTCGATCAAGCAAGCCAGGAGCTGCGAGCCGACCCGCTGGCGCTGCATGTCGGGCGCCACGTAGATCGAATCCTCAACGCTCCAGTGATAGGCAGGACGCGCCCGATAGGCGCCCGCATAGGCGTACCCGGCGATGCTGCCGGCACGCTCGGCGACGAGATACGGATAGCCGTTCTGTTGCAGCGCGTGCAGGCGCCGCGCCATCTCGGCCTCGTCCGGCGGCTCGATCTCGAACGTCGCCGTACCGTGTTCGACGGCGTGCGCGTAAATCCGCGTGATCGCCGCAACGTCGGCGGCGACAGCAGGACGGATGCTCAGTGGGGTCATCGCTGCGGCGGCAACGTTGCGCAAAGAAAACGCCCCGGGAAGGGGATTCCCGGGGCGCCGAAAGCCGTCAGGTTTCCGGTGTTCAGCGCCGGTCGCCCATGAAGCGCAGCAGGAACAGGAACAGGTTGATGAAGTCGAGATAAAGCGCGAGCGCCCCCATTACGGCCTTGCGGCCGGTGACGGTGCCGTCGTCGTTGGCGCTGTACATTTCCTTGATGCGCTGGGTGTCCCACGCGGTCAGCCCGGCGAAGATCAGCACGCCAATCACCGAGATGGCAAAGTCGAGCCCAGTGCTCTTGAGGAACATGTTGACGAGCATCGCCAGGATCAGGCCGAACAAGCCCATCACCATGAACGAGCCGATCGGCGACAGATCCCGCTGGGTCGAGTAGCCGTAGAGACTGAGCGCACCGAACGAGGCAGCCGAGATGAAGAACGTGCGGGTGATCGAGGCGCCGGTGTAACTGAGGAAGATGGACGACAGCATCAGGCCGAGGAGCGCCGCATAGGCCATGAACAGCGCCAGCGCCGTGCTCGGCTGCAGCCGGCTGATGCGGAAGCTCAGGAAGAACACCAGGCCGAGCGTCCCGAACAGCAGGATCAGCGCGGCAGGGCCGCCATAGATCGCCTGGCCGAACTGCGTCAGCACCGGACGGCCGTCGACGTTCTGGACCGCGGCCGAATAGGTCAGCCACGCGACCACGCCGGTCAGCGCCACGCCGCTGGCCATGTAGTTGTAAACGCGGATCATGTAGGCGCGCAGACCCGCGTCGATCGACACTTGGTCAGCGCGTACGGCGGGCCGGGTGGCCGCGTAATTCCGATCGAAGTCGGACATGGGAATACCCCTGGGTTTGGCCCGGCGGGGCCGGGCTTTGGCGTCCGGCTGCTTGCGCGCCTGGAACGCGCCGGGAATGTAGTGCGAAAGGGCCGGTTTCGCCAGATGGCCGATGGTCGAAATTCGAACCGTTACAAACTCTTCATGGGCCTTTGCGGCGTCGCCGCCGGTCACAAATTCCTTAACACCTGGGCGGGCTTGCGGCCGAGCGCCGCAAATGTGCCCAGAAGGCCGACAGTAAGTGTGACGAAAAGCGCAAAGAGCGCCGCACCCGCCGCCTCGCTTGGCACGAAGACGAACGGAAATTCCATGATCCGGGTCACCACAAGGCCCGCGGCAAGCGAACCGAGCGCGATGCCGATCAGCGCGGTCGCAGCGCCGATCAGCGCGTATTCGAGCGCATAGGCGGCGAGCAACCGCGCCCGCGTGGCACCGAACGTTTTCAGCACCACCGCGTCGTAAATGCGAAAGCGCTGGCTCGCCGCGAGCCCACCGCCGAGCACAAGCGCGGCGGCGAACAGCGTTACGCCGCTCGCGGCGCGCAGCGCGATGATCAACTTACTCACCATCGTGTCGAGCGTATTGAGCGCGTCCCTCACGCGCACCGCGGTGACGGTCGGGAACGTTTCGGCCAGCGCCTTGATGAGCGCGGTCTCCTCGGCGGTGGTACCACCGTCCGCAAAGGTCAGCGTAGCGATGTTGTTGTGCGGGGCGCCGGCGAACGAACCCGGCGAATACACCAGCACGAAATTGATGCCGAGATTTTCCCAATCGACCGCACGCAGGTTGGCGATGCGCGCGGTCACGTTGCGACCGAGCACGTTGACGGTCAGCGTGTCGCCGACTTTCAGCCCGATATCGTGCGCCGACTTGCTCTCGACGGACACCAACGGCGCGCCGGAATAATCCGTGTTCCACCAGTGACCTTCGACCACGCGCGAGCCGGGCGGCACGGTCGCCGCGTAGGTGATGCCGCGATCGCCGCGCAGCACCCAGCGCGAGCCCGCTGCCGGCTTAAGATCGTCCGCGGCGACGCCGTTGGCTGAGACGATGCGGCCGCGCAGCATCGGCACCTGCTCGAGGCTTGCGCCCGGCGCCTGGGCGTGAACGAAGCCATCGAAACGCGCGGCGTCGGTGGTGGGAATGTCGATGAAGAAGAACGACGGCGCCTGCTCGGGCAGCGCCGCGGTCAACTCGCGATGCAAATTGCCGTCGATCTCGATCACGGTCGTGAGCAGCGCCAAGCCGACGCCGAGCGACAGCATGATGGTGGGCGTCAGCGCCCCTGGCCGGTGCACATTGGCGATGGCGAGCCGCAGCGCCGTCCAGCGCGGCCGCTTCAGCCGTCGCGCCAGCGCCATGACGGCGAGCGCGACGAGACGCAGCAACAGAAAAATGCCGGCGGCCGAGGCAACGAAGATGGCCGCGATGCGCGGTTCAGTGCTGGTGGCGACCGCAAGCGCCGCGAAGGCGCCGATCGCTGCCGCGGTGGCGATGACGTAGCGGAGCCGCGGCCAGCGTCGCTCGCCGCTGACCTGGTCGCGGAACAGCATCGCCACCGGACTATCGTGGGCGCGGCCGAGCGGCCACAGCGCGAATGCGAGCGCGGCGATGAGGCCGTACCCGATCGACAGCGCAAGCACGGTGGGATGCAGCGACGGCGTCACCGGCAACGGAATGACGGCGGCGAACCAATGCGCAACGGCGAATGGCAGGGCGCCGCCAAGCACGGCGCCGATCGCCGCAGCAAACAGCGCCACCACCATGATCTCGGCGCAATAAACAGCAAACACCGTGCCGCCGCTGGCGCCGATCGCCTTGAGCGTCGCGATCGAATCGCGCTTGCGCGCCAGATGGGCGGCCACCGCATTGGCGACGCCGACGCCGCCAACCAGCAATGTCGCCAACGCGACCAGGGCCAGAAATTGCGTGAAGCGCTCGACGCTGCGATCGAGCTGCGGCGAGGCCTTGTCGCGCGTGCGAATCTCCCAGCCGGCATCGGGAAAATTCGCCTCGGCGTCGCGCTTGACCGCGGCCACCGCCGCATCGTTGGACCCCACCGGCAGGCGCAGCCGATAGAGCCAGCGCACCAGACTGCCGGGTTGGACCAGACCGGTGGCGCGCAGCGCGGCGTCGCTGATCAGCACGCGCGGCCCAAAACCGATGCCGGCGGCGATTCGATCCGGCTCGTTGGTCAGCACGGCGCGCAGCGTGATAGCGGCCTTGCCGATGTCGATGCGGTCGCCGACTTTCAGATTGAGCCGCGCCAGCAGCGCCGAATCGGCAGCGGCACCGAATGCGCCGTCCTTCTCATCAAGCAAAGTGGCGAGCGGCAGCGCAGGATCGGTCGCGAGCGTGCCGAACAGCGGATAAGCGCCATCGACGGCCTTGACCTCGACCAGCGCCATCTCGCCGCCGCCGCTGCGCGCCATCGCCCGCAGTGTGGCGGCGACCGAGACGGTGCCGCGGCCGTCGAGAAACGCGCGCTCCGTATCGCTCGCCTGGCGCTGCACCAGCGCAAACGACAGGTCGCCGCCCAACAGCGTCTGGCCGGCGCCGGCGATGCCGTCGGCAAGGCTCGCCGCCACCGAGCCGACGCCCGCGATAGCCATGACACCGAGCGCGATGCAGGCGATGAAGACGCCGAAGCCGCGCAAGCCGCCGCGCAGATCGCGCCAGGCAAAGCGCAAGACCAAGAGCAAGACCAAGAGCACGCGCGCGCTCACGAGCGGCCTTGAGCGGGCACGATCGGCACCTGCGGCTCTTCGATGCGCCCCGAATGCACGCGCAGCACGCGGTCGCACCGCGCCGCCAGCTCGCTGTCGTGGGTTACCAGCACCAGCGTGGTGCCGCGCTCGCGATGGCCGCGAAATAACAGCTCGATGATCTCGTGCCCGGTGGTTTCGTCGAGATTCCCGGTCGGCTCGTCGGCGACGATGATGGTGGGATCGGCCGCCAAGGCGCGCGCGAGCGCGACGCGCTGCTGCTCGCCGCCGGACAATTGCGCCGGATAATGATGGAGCCGCCGCGCCAGACCGACGGCGCCAAGCTCGCGCTCGGCGCGTTTGAGTGCGTCGCGTATGCCGGCGAGTTCGAGCGGCGTGGCGACGTTTTCCAGCGCCGTCATGGTCGGGATCAGATGGAAGGCCTGAAAGACGATGCCGACATGGCGGCCGCGGAAGCGGGCCAGCGCATCCCCGTTGAGCCGCCGCAAATCCTCTCCGGCTACGATTACGGTGCCGCTATCGGCCCGCTCCAGACCCGTCATCACCATCAAGAGCGTCGATTTGCCCGACCCGGAAGGACCGAGCAGCGCCATTGCCTCGCCACGCCCTATATGCAGGCTGACGTCGCGCAGGATATGAACCCGCGCGGCGCCGCGGCCGAGCGACAGGTTGACGCCGCGGAGCTCCACCGCAGCGGCGGCGGAGAAAGAACCCGAAATGTCGTCCATGCGTTCGACCGACCCCTGTACGCGCCCCTCATATGGGGCATGGCGCGCCGTGGTCCAAATTGCCGGCTTTTTGGCGGCCGCTGGTCTTACGCTGACGATTGCGGCGGCCGCACCGCCGCCCGCCGCGACGCCGATCAAGATTGTCGCGCTCGGCGATTCGCTCACCGCCGGCTACGGCCTGCCCGAAAAGGATGGCTTCGTGCCGCGGTTGCAAGCCGCGCTGGCGGCCGACGGCATCGCGGCGGAGGTCGCTAATGCCGGCGTGTCGGGCAACACCGCCGCCGATGGGCTTGCCCGGCTCGACTGGTCGGTGCCTGCAGGCACCGACGCCGTGATCGTCGAGCTGGGCGCCAACGACATGCTGCGCGGATTAAAGCCGCAGGTGACCCGCACCGCGCTCGACGCGATCCTGCGTCGCCTGACCGCGCGCCGCATCGCGGTGCTGTTGTGCGGCATGCGCGCCGCGCCGAACCTCGGCGACGCCTACGATCAGGAGTTTGACCGCATCTATCCGGAGTTGGCCGCCAAATACGGCGTGCCGCTCTATCCGTTCTTTCTCGACGGCGTCGCCGCCAATCTGAAGCTCACTCAAGCTGACGGCATGCATCCCAACGCCGCCGGCGTCGACGTGATCGTCAAGCGTATTTTGCCCAACGTGAAGGACCTCATTGCCCGCGCCCGAACGCAGCGTGCGTCGTAAAAGAGTTGCGCGCCATGGCCAATGCTCCCATGCTTGGCGAGCCTGTGATTCGCCGAACCGCGCCTCGCGCCTCCATAGGCCCGTAGTGTCATGCCTCGACTATTCACCGGCATCGAGATTCCAGCCTCCGTCGCCCAATCGCTGGCCATGATGCGCGGCGGCTTGCCGGGCGCGCGTTGGATCGATCCGGAAAATTATCATCTGACGCTGCGTTTCATCGGCGACATTGACGACGCGCTGGCGCGCGACATCGCCGGCCTGTTGGGGCGCGTGCGGCGGGGAACGTTCGAGCTGCATTTCGACGGACTGTCGTCGTTCGGCGGCCGCAAGCCGCGCGCCGTGGTGGCCGCAGCCGCGCCGGTGGCGCCGCTGATGGAGCTGCAGGCCGAACAGGAGCGGCTGCTGCAGCGGCTCGGCCTCGAGCCGGAGGGCCGCAAGTACACGCCGCACCTGACGCTCGCGCGCCTGCGCGATTCGTCGAGCCGCCAGGTCGCCGATTATCTGGCGGCGCGCGGCCATTACCGCTCCTTGAGCTTTGTGGTGTCGCGCTTTGTGCTGTTCTCGTCGCGCGCCTCGATCGGCGGCGGCCCCTACGTGGTCGAAGCCGATTACCCGCTTGAGGAGCGCGCGTTGAAGCGGGCCTGACTCGGCATTGCAAGCCAACGGGTCCGGCCCGAAGTGGCCGGCCCGATGACAAGCTCCGCGAAGCAATCCAGGGTCGATTGCACCGATTCCTGGATTGCTCCGTCGCCCCTTCGGGGCTCCTTGCAATGACGGTGTTGTTGCAGTCCGACTGGAAAAGCGCTCAGCCTCGCAGCATGCGCGATTGCAGGTCGAGCATCGCGGTGGCCAGGCCGTGACCCTCGGTCAGCAATTCGCGCATCAGCGACAACGGCGTTGGCCGCGACGGCGCCACTTCGCCGATGACGCTGCCGAATTCCACCGACAGTTCGGCATCGAATTTGCGGGCGAGCTGCTGCATGCGTTCGTTGTCGGCGAGGCAGGCCATATGCAGGCGGCGGATGCCGCGGTTGCGCGCGGCGAGCAAGGTGCGCGCCAGCAGCGCCGAGCCGACGCCGTGACTCTGCCATGGCTTTTCCACACTCAGCGCCGCCTCGGCCTCATTGGGCCGATCCGAGCCGAGCGGCCGCAGCTCCGCGGCGCCGCGCAACGCGCCGTCGATGAAGCAGCCATGCACGATCGCGTCATCGGCGAGCGAGAAGTTCAGATAAGTTTCGATATATGCGTCGGAAACGCCGCCGCCGAACCGGTTATGCCGGCTCTGCGCATCGAGGCGCAAAACGTGCTCGCGATAAATTGCCGCTTCGCCGACCCACAATTTGCGGATTACGGCGCCTTCGGGAAGAACTTCCTGCATTGTGTAAGGGCCTCCTGTTGCCTTGCAGAGACCCTCCTTGCCATTTCCTCCGTACAAGCGCGGATGGCGCGACAAACGGTTTCGCGCCACGCCGAATCTAAATCATCATGTTGTCTAATGTAGAAATTTGGCAATCCGAAGCATTGAGCAACATGCCCACATTCCGTATACGCATGGCTCGTTCATCGCTGCGACGATTTGATGACTGCAGATTCCCCACATGAGCAGTGACACGAGGCGAAGCCTCAGCGGTTTGCCGCCACGTCCGGCCAATCCGCAAATGGCGACTTCCATCACTGCGCAATTCGCCGCGGGCGTCGCCGCCGGCCGGATTGAAAGCGACGCCGCGCAGCGCGCCGTCGTCGCCATGCTGGAGCAGCTCGAAGCGCGCATCATGCAGTATCGCCTGGCGCGCAAATCGTCGTCGCTCGGCTGGCTGTTCGGCGGCCGCGAGAACAAGCAGGAGCCGATCAAAGGGCTCTACATCTACGGCGACGTCGGCCGCGGCAAGACGATGTTGATGGATCTGTTTTTCGAAACGAGCCCGGTGGTGCGCAAGCGCCGCGTTCATTTTCATGAATTCATGCTCGACGTGCACGAACGGGTTCACGGACTGCGGCAGAAGATCAAGCTCGGCGGGCATCCGGACGAGGACCCGATCATGCTCGCCGCGGCGCAGCTTGCCGAGGAGGCTTGGCTGCTCTGCTTCGACGAATTTCACGTCACCGACATCGCCGATGCGATGATCCTGGGCCGGCTGTTCGCGCAATTGTTCGAACGCGGCGTCATCGTGGTCGCAACCTCCAATGTGGCGCCGGACGAGCTTTATAAGGACGGACTGAACCGCGCGCTGTTCGTGCCGTTCATCCGCATGCTGCAACAGCACCTCGACGTGGTGCGGCTCGACGCGCGCACCGACTTTCGGCTGGAAAAATTCGCCGGCATGCCGGTGTGGTACGTGCCGGCCGATGCGGCGGCGGATGCCGCGCTCGACGCCGCCTGGCAACGGCTCGCGCGCGGCCAGCCTGGCACTCCACGCGCGCTGGCGCTGAAGGGACGAACGGTGCTGGTGCCGCGCGCCGCGCGGGGCGTCGCGCGCTTCACCTTCGACGACCTCTGCGAGGCGCCGCTCGCTGCCGCCGACTATCTGCGCATCGCCCGCGAATACCACACCATCATTTTGGACCACATTCCGCGCATGACCTTCGACACCCGCAATGCCGCCAAGCGCTTCATCATCCTCATCGACACGCTCTATGACATGAACGTGAAGCTGATCGCCTCGGCCGCCGCCGAGCCCGACGCGCTCTATCATGCCGAGCAGGGATTTGAGGCGGCCGAGTTCAAGCGCACCGCGTCGCGGCTCATTGAAATGCGTTCGCAGGCCTATCTGGCGCGGCCGCACGGCGCGGCACATTCGCAAACGTCCGGTTCGAGCGTGGGGATCGTGGAGACGTAGAGCCGTTAGTCGATTTCAGAGAGCGAATAGCTCGTGCTGCGGCCGCCGCCGGCGTCTTTGACGAGGATATTTCGCGCAAGAAGATCGTCGATGTCGCGCGAAGCCGTGTCCTGCGAAGTTTTCGTGATCGTCGCCCATTTGGATGAGGTGAGCTTTCCCTCAAAGCCGTCGAGCGCGCGACTGAGCATAATCTTTTGGCGTTCGTTGAAATTTTCGCCGGCGTGCCGCTGCCAAAACTTTGCCTTGCGGAGCACCGATGCCAGGATCGTCTCGGCACCATCAAAAGCGCGATCGAGGCAGCCAAGGAACCATTCCAAATGGTCGGTAATGTCAAGATCGCCTCTTTGTGTATCTTCCAGGTAATCGTAATATTTTTCCCGCTCCTTTCTGATTTGAGCCGAGATACTGTAAAATCGCTGCGCGGTTTTTTCGGAACGGGCGAGAGCCATATCGGCAATCGCTCTTCCGATGCGTCCGTTGCCGTCCTCGAACGGATGGAGGGTGACGAACCACAGATGCGCGATGCCGGCTTTGAGCACCGGATCGAGGTTTTCAGGGCCACCGTTGAACCAGTCAAAGTACGCCGTCATCTCACGATCGA
>JASHXZ010000030.1 GCA_030043285.1 Xanthobacteraceae bacterium
CCTACGATTTCGCCACCCACGATGACGTCGCCGCCAACGTCGCCGCCTTTCTCGCCACCGCGCGGCTCGAGCGGACCGACAGCGCCTGGCTCCATTTCGAAGATAACGTGCACTCGCAGATGACCGCCGACCAGGCTTACGAGTTTTTGGACCGGGTCGCGCAGAAGCGCGGCCGCGCCTGCGGTGTCTACGACCAAAAATTTTCTCATCCAGTACACCGGCGACGGCGTCGGCCCGCGGCCGCACACTGCGCCGGGATTGGAGAACGGCGCCGATCTCAATGTTTTTAACGGCACCGCCGCAGAGCTCGCCGCCGCATGGGCGGGCTCCGCGACGCAGGCGCCGACGCGAGAGGCCGTATCACTCCCCAACCTTGTGTAACCCCAACCAAAGGAGCTTGCCATGAACTCTGTCTTGACCAACTGGAAGACCACACTTGCCGGTGCCGCGACGATCCTGACTGCGCTTGGCGACGTCGCAAGCCATCTTTCAACCGGCAGCATAGGATCCGGATCGATTGAAACGGACATCGTGACCATTCTCGCCGGCTTCGGTCTTGTCGCCGCAAAAGACGCGACCGGCAAATAAACGTTTCTGAGCATACCCGGATCGCTAGCATGAGGGACTAGGGCTGTCGGGCAATCTCAATTTCCCTCGGAGCCAATCGACATGAACGAGATCGTCACTGCAATCACCACGGCGCTTCAGTCCGGTAACACCGGCTTGGCGACGACCTTGACGCAACTGCTGCACGTCGGCTCGTCGCAGCAGGGCCTCGACTTCAAGAACAAGACCATGACGACGACCTGGTACGGTAGCAACCAGGCGACGGCCATCAGCTTGGTCGCGTCCGGTTGGACCATCATTCCGGGCTAGCGATACGGGCTGCGGCCCGGATCGGTGCGCTGACGCTGCCGGCGGAGATCATTCTTGATCTTGGGCCGGCAGCACCGCCGCTACCCATGCCATAGCATGGCGCGGGTCATGTCGGTCGCCTGAAGAGATAACGCGAAGGTTGCCTGATTCCTGGAAAGCTCGATGATATCAGCGAGGCGATCGGCCGGTTGCGCGCCAGCGTCGCCGATATTCAGCGCCGCATTGCCGACAATCAGCGCCTGCAGGAGGAGCGTTACGCCGACCAGCGCGCGGCCCTGCGCGATCTTGCCCAAAAACTCGACAAGCACGCGGCCTCGATCGAGACCATCCGGCCGACCGTCGCCGCGCTCGATCTGGCGCGATCGAAGCTGGTCACCTGGGCGTCGATCGGTTTTGCCAGCGTCGTGTTGTTAGGGTGGGTCGTGGAAGCGGCCGTCAAGTGGCTCGTCACCGCGATCCTTTCGCACTTTCAATGAGCGAGGCAGGTCTTAGAGTGAGCAGGTCTCAAAGCCAGCGCAAAATAAAGCCGCCGCAGCCACGCTTCTCACCCATTGCGGGCGAGCACGCGGCTGCGGCTGCAATTACTGCGGCGCGGCAAGGTCCGGCGCCGCACTATCGGACGGCAGCGCCGTGGTTATAAGCGCCGCCCGAAGCCACCGCGGAAACCTCCCGCGATGAGCGAGATGAGGAACAACACGATGGCGATGAAGAACACGATCTTCGCGATGCCGACTGCGGCGCCGGCAATACCGCCGAAGCCCAAAATGGCGGCGATTATCGCGATGATCAAAAGCGTAACGACGAGGCTCAACATGTGCGCGCTCCCTAGCGGTTGTCGGGCGGACAACTCGCGACGGGGCAGGGCGGTTCCTTAAAACCGGGCCGGGTCGGTTCCCGCGCCAACGGGCCTCGGATGCTGGTGCGCTCAGATCTGGTCCGGGTCGTCCTTCGGCGGAAACAGCAGCAGACCCAAAACCACCGCCATCGCGATCCCGGCATAGATCTGCGGCTGCGAATGCGCCAGCGCGGCGGCCATCTGCCCGCACAGGCGATCGAAAGCCATCAAGGCCGAAGCAGCATCGCCCATCATGGTGAGCCCCTCAATGCTCGTCAGACGGCTTGCAAGAAAGAGCGCGTCTCTTGCGGGCCGAAACGAGCGAAAGTGTGGCTGGGCGCAGGGACACGCTGAATAGCCGTTGGGGGAAGTGGGCACGGCCAGGCCGGAACCTGCCGCAAGAACACCTCGAGCAGCAGCCTTTTCTGACATTTACAAATGGAGGCGGGCCGTGCTGGATCACCGGTATCGCGGCGGATCGCGTGCGCTTGCGGCATTCGGCCTGCTGTTCATCCCATCGCCCAACAACATTCACGTCGAGGGCGATGTTGCCGGCGTGCCCGGCCTCCGCTATGCCTTCAATCGCGAAGAGGCCGTTGTCCAGTTCACATACAATGCGTCCGACGGGACGCAGCGCACATTTACGGCCTGGCGGGAAGGTGACGTAGTCCGGGATATAACCGGACGGGTAATCGGCTGAGTGCTGCCGGGTGACACCATCGCGTTCGATCTTGCTGCGATCGCTCCTGATCTGGTGAAGCAAAGCGAGCCGAAACTCTGCCCGGAGCCGCCAGTGCCCGACAGGGAAGGCAGCGATCAGGGGAAATCTTACGAAGAAAACAGAGCGAGACAGTACGAAGACTACATCAAAGAGTTCATTAATGACCCACCTACCCCGAGCGGGTTGGTTTACGCTCTAACGAAGGAGGATGGGAAGTCGGTCACTTACGACGATTGCCAGAGAAACTGTGGTATATTGATCGAGATCAAAGGGCTTGGGTACGCAAAGCTTCTCCAGAATCCCATATGCCGAGAGTCGGTATCGCAAAAGCTTCTCGAAAAAGCCGAAAGTCAGGTCGCAGCGAGCGGCGGGCAGCCGATCATCTGGATCTTTGCCGAACCGGAGGCGGCACAGTATGTGGAAAAAGCATATTCCTTTGACTTGACTTGGCGGTGCGGCAAGGAATGGCGGGAAGAATCCGCACGGTAAATCGCCGCGAGCGACGGTCGTCCGATAAGATGGTATTTCGACGACTTGGCGGTGGCACGCTTTGCTCGTCAGCTGTTTGACAGCGACCCGGAAGGCACCCGCCAGAGAATCGAGGTCGTGTTTCTCCTATGGT
>JASHXZ010000031.1 GCA_030043285.1 Xanthobacteraceae bacterium
CGGCCGTCAATCTGGTCTCGCTCGGCATCGGCGCCATCATCGGCGCCGGCATTTTCGTGCTCACCGGCCACGCCGCCGCCGCCAATGCCGGGCCGGCGATCACCTTGTCGTTCGTGCTCGGCGCCATCGCCTGCGCGTTCGCCGGTCTGTGCTACGCCGAGATGGCCTCGACCGTGCCGATAGCCGGCAGCGCCTACACCTATGCGTACGCCACGCTGGGCGAGCTGATCGCCTGGATCATCGGCTGGGATTTGATCCTCGAATATGCGCTCGGCGCCACCACCGTGGCGATTGGCTGGTCGGGCTACGTGGTGAGCTTCCTGAAAGACTTCGGCGTGGTGATCCCCGCCGCCTACGCAAGCTCGCCGCTCGCCTACGACCCCGCGCACGGCGCCTGGCAATCGACCGGCGCAGTAATCAACGTTCCGGCGATGGCCGTGATCGTGGGCATCACGACGCTGCTCGTGGTCGGCGTGCGCGAATCCGCGCGCGTCAACAATCTTATCGTCGCCATCAAGCTCGCGATCATCATCGTCTTCATCGCTGCTGCAGCGCCGTATGTGTCGCCGAGCCATTGGGCCACCGCGAGCAATCCGCAGGGCGCCTTCATCCCGCCGAATATCGCTGCAGGGCAATACGGCTTCAGCGGCATCCTGCGCGGCGCCGCCGTGGTGTTCTTCGCCTATATCGGCTTCGATGCGGTCTCGACCGCGGCGCAGGAGGCCAACAATCCGAAGCGCGAATGCCGATCGGCATCTTGGGATCGCTCGCGATCTGCACCGTGCTCTATGTTGCGGTCGGTTTCGTGCTCACCGGCATCGTCGCCTACGACAAGCTCAACGTGGCCGATCCGATCGCCGTCGGCATCGACGCCACCGGGCTCACCTGGCTGGCGCCGTTCGTGAAATTCGGCATCGTGCTCGGGCTCACCTCGGTCATTTTGGTGCTCCTGCTCGGGCAGCCGCGCATCTTTTACGCCATGGCGCACGATGGCCTGTTTCCGCCGTTCGCCGCCAAGGTCCATCCGCGTTTTCGCACGCCCTACGTCACCACCATCGTCACCGGCACCATAGTGACTGTGCTCGCCGGTTTTCTGCCGATCGGTCTTGTCGGCGAACTGGTCAGCATCGGCACCTTGTTCGCGTTCGCCATCGTCTGCGCCGGCGTGCTGATGCTGCGCATCAAACAGCCGGACCTGTCGCGCCCGTTCCGCACGCCGGCCGTCTATGTGATCGCGCCGCTCGGCACGCTTTCCGCGCTGTTTCTGATGGCGGGTCTGCCGCTTGCCACCTGGCTGCGCTTTGTCGTTTGGCTCGTCATCGGCATCGCCCTCTATGGGCTCTACGGAATACGGCACAGCCGGCTGCAAAGACAGGCAGCCCCTTCTTCTGCCGCCTAGTATCGCCGACGCAGCTCAGGCCGTGCTCGTCAATTCAGCGGCGCTGCGGTCGTTCGACAGCACGAAAACGCGAGGCTTACCAATGACGTCGGGTATTGCTTTGCGCTTGAAGTTTAAATTGAATCCGGCGTAGAGCGCCGAATGTATGGCAAGTTTGTCCACAACGTCTGGCCGCCGCTCGCTGGTTGCGCCGCAGCCAAGATAGCGATCGTCGAGAAACACTGCGATTGTTTGCGCCCGTTGCCTGCCACACGGTTCGACCGCCCAGCCCTTGAATTGGATCGTTTCGTCTTCGACGAACACGCCGTCTATATTGCCTTGCACGCGATTTTGTTCGACGCGATACGCATGGCCGATCGAGTCGAGGATATATTCGTGCCCGTCGAGGTCCTCTATTTGATAGGCACGATTGAAGAGTGCAGGGTCGCTGCCCGTCTGTACTTCGCCGTTGAGGGATGCACGCAGCGAATCTTGGAAAGCCGTGCGGTCGGATCCCGGTGTGCCCACATCATGAGGACTCGCCAGCAGCAGCAGCCGGAATCGAGACGCGAAAGGCTGCCACAAGCGTCGGCGGTCATGTTTGGCAATGATCGGATTCCCTGTACAACAGAAATACGTGAGTTCTCCGCGAAATACGTTCTGCTCCAATCGATCATCTAAAACATAGGCGTTCATCATGCGAATATGCTGCTCGTAAACGCGCAGGTGCAAGTCCAAGATTGGTCCGGCCTGCTCACGGTTCGGCGGATGGTGCCCCGGCCGCGAGTCGACGTCGCCGTCGATTCTGCAAGTTGGCGGATTGGTATCCACCAGCGCCAGGTATTCCGCGCAATCGCCCGAATTTTGCAGCTGCAGCGCCATCTCGAACGCGACGACCCCGCCGAAACTCGTCCCCAGCAACCGATAGGGACCTTGGGGCTGCACTGCTTTCATCTCGCCAATAAAATGCGCCGCGACCTGCGGGACCGTCGTGCACCCGACACTTGCCCAGTCCATGTTCGGCGGCTGCAATCCAAAAACCGGCTGATCGGGTCCAAGCGCGCGCATGGTGGATAGCAACCCCAGCGTATGGCCATGCACGCCGTGAGCCACGAACAGCGGGCGCTGCCGACCGGCGGCGTTGACACGGAGCATGTTACTCACCAGCCCCGCCGCCGCAGTTTCAATGCAGGCGGCGAAAAGGTTGACCGTTGGCGCCTCGGACAGAACCGTGAGCGGTAACTGGCAATGCAGTTCGCTCTCGATGCGGTGGAACAGATCCAGGGCGGAAAACGAATCGCCGCCGCAGAGGAAAAAATCATCGTCAGGGCCGATGTCTTGACGGTCGAGCACGGCACGCCAAAGAGCAAGGAGCGTTTCCTGCATCGTAGCCCGCGCTTCACCGTTCGCTCCCGACGGCGCACTCGAAACCCCCTGCCGGTTGTCATCTGGTCGCGCCGGCAGCATCTGTTGCAGCTTTTGACGATCGATCTTGCCTGTTGCGGTCTGCGGCAAGCGGTCGACAACGACAAACTCCGATGGAGTCATGTGGTCAGGTAAAATGGTCCGGACTTGGCGTCGAAGCGAACTGATGGATGCGTCGTGCAAGCTCGCAGGCGACTGACCGGGAGCCGGATTGGCGGGCGCATCGTGATTGAGGACCACATAGGCGACAATCCGCACGGTTTCGTTCGGCTGTTCGATCGCGCAGACAGCCGCACCTTCTACGCCCGGCATGCCGACGATCGTGTCTTCCACATCGGAGAGCATGACGCGGAAGCCGCGGATCTTCACTTGCGAATCTGTACGGCCCACGTATTCCAGCAGTCCACTGTCATTGAGGCGGCCAAGGTCGCCGCCACGAAAAATCCGGCCCATTGATTCTTGGCCAAAACGGCTCACGGTAAGCGCTGCATTGCGCCAATAGCCGGCGGCGAGTGCGTTGCCGCGCACGACGATCTTGCCGACCTCTCCCTGCGCGACCGTCTTGTCCTCGTCGTCCTCGATAGAAACCTTGAGTCCCTCGAAGGGCAGCCCTACCGGTAGACGTCCCTTCGGGACCGGGTCACCGT
>JASHXZ010000032.1 GCA_030043285.1 Xanthobacteraceae bacterium
CGCGCACCGCCGCATCCTCGACCAGCTGCCGATCGGCGTCGCCAGCTTCGATTCCGGCCAGCGGCTGACATTCTACAACGCCGCGTATCGCGCGCTGTGGGACCTCGATGCCGCCTACCTCGACCAGGGGCCGACCGACTCGGCGCTGATCGAGGATATGCGCGCTGCCCGCAAGCTGCCTGAGCAGCTCGATTTCCGCAATTTCCGCGCCTGGAAGGCGCAGCTGTTCGAAGCTTATCGCGCCGACGAAGCCAAGGAGCATATCTGGCACCTGCCCGACGGCCGCACGCTCCGCGTCGTCACCACGCCCAATCCGGACGGCGGCGTGACCTATTTGTTTCACGACGTCACCGAACGGCTCGAACTCGAACGGCGTTTCGAAGAGCTGATCCGCGTGCAGGGTGAAACGCTCGACAATCTTGCCGAAGGCGTCGCGGTGTTCGCCAGCGACGGGCGGCTGCGGCTCTCCAATCCGGCATTCGCGGCGATGTGGCGGCTCGATACGCAAAAGCTGGCCGAGCGGCCGCACATCGAAACCATCACGGCTTTGGCCCAGCCGCTGCACGGCGGCCACGCCATCTGGCAGGCGCTGCGTGAAGTGGTCACCGCGATCGACGGCCGCAAAGCCGTCGCCGGACGGCTCGAGCGCCGTGACGGCAGCGTCGTCGATTGCAACAGCGTGCCGTTGCCGGCCGGCGCCACCTTGGTGGCGTTCCACGACGTTACTGATTCCGTCAATGTCGAGCGCGCGCTGCGCGACCGCAACGACGCGCTGGAGGACGCCGACCGCATCAAGATCAGCTTCGTGCATCACGTCTCTTACGAGCTGCGTTCGCCGCTCACCAACATCATCGGCTTCGTGCATCTGCTCGCCGATCCGGCGACCGGCCCGCTCGCGCCCAAGCAGCGCGAATATCTCGATTACATCACGGTGTCGTCGAACACGCTGCTGGCGCTGATCAACAACATTCTCGATCTCGCCACTATCGATGCCGGCCGCATGAACCTCAGCCTCGGCGTGGTCGACATCCGCGACGCCATGCGGGCGGCCGCCGAGGGGGTGCAGGACCGCCTCGTCAGCGCCGGTCTGCGGCTCGACATCCGCGCCGCACCCGACATCGGCAGCTTCGTCGCCGACGACAAACGGCTGAAGCAGATTCTGTTCAACCTGTTGGCCAACGCGGTGAGCTTTTCGCCGGGCGGCGCCACCATCACGCTCACCGCCGAGCGCCGTGGCGACGAGGTGGCGTTCTCGGTCACCGACAAGGGCCCCGGCATTCCGCCGGAGGTGCTGGAAAAAGTCTTCAACTGGTTCGAGACGCACGCGCTCGGCTCGCACCATCGCGGCCCCGGCATCGGGCTATCGCTGGTGCGCTCGTTCGTCGAGCTGCACGGCGGCACGGTGGCGATCGCCTCCGTGGTCGGCCAGGGCACCACCGTGACCTGCACGTTCCCGGCCGGCCAGGGCGGCACCGCAGCCGCGCGCAGCGCGGCCTAACTAACACACGCGCGCGCTCCGCCACATCCTCGGCACCTCATCCTGAGGTGCTCGCGCCAACGGGTCCGCGCAAAGCGCGGCCCGATGACAAGCTCCGCGCGAGCCTCGAAGGATGCAGGCCGAGACGCCGGGGCCTGCATCCTTCGAGGCTCGCTTCGCTCGCACCTCAGGAGGAGGTGAACAGGCAAGAGTCAGGCGTCCGATTGAACCGTGACCGGCCGATCATCGACAAACCAAAAGCGTCCGCCGGCACGCGCTCCATCAACAGGGGGTATGACAATGCGCATCGTCTTTGGAGTGCTCCTCCTCGCGGTTGGGTTCGTCTGGGCCGCCTTCTGGTCTGCCGGCGCCGGTTCGGCGAGTGAAACGGGAGTCTGGAACTCGGCGACTACGGCGCTCATGATTATCGCGGCATTGGGCCTGATACCGGCGGCGGCTGGTTGCTATTTGGTCGGCAGCGCCGTGTATCGGCTGCTGGCCCGATAGCCGCAAATGCAAACGCTTTCCTCAGTCGCGAGCCGAAAAAACTACGATCTCTATTTTCGCAGCGGAGCGGCAAAATTCTCGTGGCGCAATTCCGCACCCGGCGTCAGCCTGAACGACGACGCCATTGCCTGGATTGCGGACGGTCGAGAGCAGCAAGCCAGGCTCGCCGACATCGCAGAGGTTCATCTGCAGACCGGCAGCGTCGGCCGCAATATGATTGCATCCTGCCGGCTCGGATTCCGCGACGGGTCAACGCTCCTGATCGCCAGCAATAACGGCTACGGCTTGCAGGACGATGCGCACGACAAGGCTTACCGCGCCTTCGTGCAGGACCTGCACGCGCGGCTCGCCGCGCGCAAGGACACCCAGGCCGCGTTCACGTCCGGCTTCAGCGCGGCGCGCTATCGGTTCGGCAAGGTCGTTATCATCGTTGCCGGACTGCTCTTCCTCGTCACCCCGGTGGTGCTTCTGGTCATCACGGGCGCCTGGCAGATGATCTGGGCGCTGTTCCTGGGCGTCAGCCTGTTGTGGCCGGTCTACCGGGTCATGCGGGCGGACGCGCCGCGCATCTACGACCCGCGGCAGGTGCCGCCGGAATTGATGCCGACGGTGTCGCAATTCGGTTTATGAGCCGATTTGGGCGAATTTGCTGTCCAAATCGGTCTCATCCATCCCGCTCGCTTCGCCCGCGCCTCGAATCGATCTAAAAATCGCCATGACTTGAAACCGCCATGACTTGAAACCGCCATGACTTGGAAACCACCATGACTTGGCCGTTCCGATTGCCGCGATGCTTCTGACCTCTCCAGGTGGCGCCAGCTTCACCCTGAACCTGCCGGACGAGCAGGCGACGGCGCGCTTTGCCGCCGACATCGCCTGCGCGCTCGAGCCTGGCGATCTGGTGACGCTGTCGGGCGATCTCGGCGCCGGCAAGACCACGTTCGCCCGCGCGCTCATTCGCTATCTCGCCGCGGACGACGCCATTGAGGTGCCGAGCCCGAGCTTCACCTTGCTGCAGACTTACGAGCTGTCGCGCTTTCCGCTCATCCACGCCGATCTGTTCCGGCTTGCCGGTGCCGCCGAATTGTCTGAGCTCGGCTTCGACGATTTGCCGGAAAGCGCCGTGGTGTTGATGGAATGGGCCGACCGCGCCGCCGGCCTTCTGCCAGCGGACCGGCTCGATATCACGTTCACGCTCAATGCAGCGCAGGGGCTGCAAGCCCGCGAGGTGCGCTATACGGGCTACGGCAAGTTCGCGGCGCGCGCCGAGCGCTTCGGGCTGGTGCGGGCCTTCATCGAGCAATGCGGTTTTGCAGACGCCGAGCGCCGGCGCATGCAGGGCGACGCTTCGACCCGCATCTTCGAGCGGCTGACGCGCGACGACGAGACCACGATCCTGATGAACGCGCCGCCGCATCCCGACGGTCCGCCGGTGCGCGACGGCAAGCCGTACAGCGCCATCGCCCACCTTGCCGAAAGCACCGTGCCGTACGTCGCCATGGCGGCGGGCCTGCGCGAGCGCAACCTGTCGGCGCCGATCATCCTGCATGCCGACACTGCGCAAGGTTTTGTCATCATGGAAGACCTCGGCGACGAGCGCATCGTCGCCGGCGACCCGCCGGC
>JASHXZ010000116.1 GCA_030043285.1 Xanthobacteraceae bacterium
CCATCACGACCGGCTTGTTCAGCATATCGGCGAACGTCTTGACCTGCGATTTGGCGCCGGTGAGGCACAGGCTGGTGTCGCTCGACATCGAGCCGATCCAGGAAAATTTGCGGCCGTCGAAATGCGCATCCTGCGGCGTCACCAGCGGCATGGTCGGAATGCTGCGCGAGAACGTGCCGATCATCGAGCCGTCCTTAGGCGCGGCCGAATAGAGATAATTGGCGGCGCGCAAACCTCCGGCGCCCGGCATGTTCTGCGGCACGACGACCGGATTGCCGGGAATGTGAGCGCCGAGATAGTGGGCCAGCAGTCGCGCATAGAGATCATAGCCGCCACCGACGCTGTAGGAGATCAGCACGGTGAGCGTCTTGCCGCGGTAAAAGTCCTCGACCTCATCGGCGAATGCGGCGCGGCCAAACGCGACGACGAAGATGACCGCGATGAGCGCGCATACGGTGGGACGCGGCGTTCGATGGCGAGGTTTGCCGACACGACGTTGCATGCAAATGAGTCCCGCTGGGCGTTAGTGAACTTTGGGCTGTGGGGCGGTGCGTTTGGCGCCCTTCGTCTCATGCCGCCCGCACATCGAGCGGGAGGCTTGCGAACCCGCGTACCGCGTTGTTGAAGCGCCGTATCGGTGGGCCGGCTAGCCCAATCGAGGCGACACGCTGCGCCAGGGCTGTCAGCAGGAGTTCGCCTTCCATGCGCGCGATCACTTGGCCGATGCAGACGTGAGCGCCAACGCCAAAGCCGACGTGACCCTGCACGCGACGCGTGATGTCGAAACGGTCCGGCTCCTGCCAGTGTTCGGGGTCGCGGTTGGCCGAGGCGAGCAACAAAAGCACCTTTTCGCTCACTGGAATGTGCAGGCCGTCAAGCTCGACCTCCCGTGTCGTCGTACGGAAGAGGTTTTGGATGGGGGATTCCATCCGCAGCGTTTCCTCGAACACGTTTTTGGCGAGCGATGGGTCGGCGCGGAATTTGCGCCACTCGCCCGGATTGGTCGCGAGCAGATAGAGGGCGCTGCCGATCGCCGCGACTGTCGTATCGAGCCCGGCTGAGAGGAACGAGCGCACGAGCATCGCCGCCTCCTCCTCCGTCGCCTCGCCAGCTTCGACAGCCTTATAGATTTCCGCGCCGAGCCCATCGGGCGCGAGCGCCGCGCGCGAGCATTTCGCCATGATCCATGGCACCACGGTGCTGGCCGTGGCGGTCGAGGCCTTAAAGCGCGCATTCAGCGGCCCGAAGCCGTTGAAGACCATGTCGCCATAGGGCAGCAGGTTCTCGCGCCCATCGACGTCGAGCCCAACCGCATCGGGAAAGACCTTCAGCGGGAACGCTTCCGCCAACTCCTTCACACCATCGAAGCGCCCTTGGGCGACTACGCGCTCGACGGCTGCAGTCGCCTCCTTGGCAAATGGCTCACGTAGGCGCTGCAGCGCCGGTGGAAATACCACGCGGTCGACTACGCGCCGCGTGCGGTCGTGCAGCGGAGGGTCGGTCTCGAGCAGCAGGCTGGGCGGCCGCCACGGCTTCTCCTTGCCAAAGTGCGTGTAACCAACGCCCATGCCGGAGCCGTAGGTCTTCCAGTCGAGCAGCGCCGGACGCACCTCTTTGTAGCGCGCCATCCCCCAGCAGGCGTATTTCGGCATGTAGAAGGCCGGCCCAGCGCTCCGCATCGACGCGTATCCCGGATAGGGATCGGCGATGAAGGCGTCATCGTAAGGATCGATGTCGAGATCGGGCGTGCGCTCGAGCACTTCAGCCATGGGCGCCTCGCTGGGCTTTCGCGCGAATGATGCCGCAGCAGCGGTGTGGCAGGCAACCCTTGCGGAATCTGTTCTTTGCCAGGGGCGACGGCCGCTCGCCATCCCCATATAGGGTTTTGCTTGCGTAGACCCCCATGCACCCTTTGAACCTCTTCCATCCCGCGGTAGCAAAATGGTTCGCCGACCATTTTGCCGTACCCACGCAGGCTCAAGCGAAGGCTTGGCCGGCGATCAAAGCCGGCCGCCACGCTTTACTTGCAGCGCCGACCGGTTCCGGAAAGACGCTCGCCGCATTTCTCGCGGTGATCGACGATTTGGTTCGGCAGGGGCTCGATGGCGGGCTGCCGGAACAGACGCAAGTGGTCTACGTCTCGCCTTTGAAGGCGTTGTCGAACGACATCGACCGCAATCTGGCGGCACCGCTGGCCGGCATACGCGAGGAACTTCGCCACAGCGGGTTGCCTGACGTCGAGATCCGCACCTGGGTCCGCACCGGCGACACGAGTTCGGCTGAGCGCGAGCGGATGCGCCGCCGCCCGCCGCATATTCTCGTGACGACCCCGGAATCTCTGTACGTTCTGCTCGGGTCGGAATCCGGCCGCAAAATGCTCGCGACCACGCGCTCGGTGATCGTCGACGAGATTCACGCCGTCGCGGCGAATAAGCGCGGCGCTCATCTGGCCGTTTCGCTGGAGCGGCTCGCCGCCCTTTGCGGCGACCGTTTGCTGCGTATCGGCCTTTCCGCCACGCAAAACCCGATCAGCACGATCGCCTGCCTTTTGGTTGGATCGACTCCTGAGGACGCACCGCAGCCCGCGGTAACGATTATCGACATTGGGCATCAGCGCGCTCGCGATCTCCAACTCGAGCTTCCGGACTCGCCGCTCGAGGCGGTGATGTCTGCGGAAACCTGGCAGCAGGTCTATGCGCGGCTGGCGCAGCTGATCGAAACCCACCGCACCACGCTCGTGTTCGTCAACACGCGTCGCATGGCCGAGCGGGTCGCGCGCGAATTGTCCGAGCGTATCGGCGATGGCGCTGTTACCGCCCACCACGGCAGCATGGCCAAGGAGCATCGCCTGGCCGCCGAGCAGCGGCTGAAACGCGGCGAGCTGAAGGCCTTGGTGGCGACTGCCTCGCTCGAACTCGGCATCGACATCGGCGATGTCGATCTTGTATGCCAACTCGGCTCGCCACGCTCGATCGCGAGCCTCCTGCAGCGGGTCGGCCGTTCGGGTCACTCGATCGGCGGCACCCCGAAGGGGCGGCTGTTTCCGGCCTCGCGCGACGATCTCGTCGAATGTGCGGCTTTGCTGGACAGTGTGCGCCGCGGTGAGCTCGATCGACTAGCTATTCCGCATCAGCCGCTTGACGTGCTGGCGCAGCAGATCGTCGCCGAAGTGGCGGCGCAGGATTGGCCGGAGACAGCGCTCTTCGAAAGATTCCGCCGCGCCTATCCGTTTCGCGAACTGGAACGCACGGATTTTACCGCTGTCGTGCAAATGCTGGCTGACGGCTTTGCGACGAGCCGCGGCCGGCGCGGCGCGCTCATTCACCGCGATGCGGTCAACGGCGTGTTGCGCGCCCGGCGCGGCGCGCGGATGACGGCACTGACCTCGGGCGGCACCATACCGGACACCGCCGATTATCAGGTGCTGCTCGAGCCCGACAACGCCATCATCGGCAGCGTGAATGAGGATTTCGCGGTCGAAAGTTTGGCTGGTGATGTTTTTCAGCTCGGCAACGCCTCATACCGCATTCTGCGCGTCGAGCGCGGCACCGTTCGGGTCGAGGATGCGCACGGCCAACCGCCCACGATCCCGTTCTGGCTCGGCGAGGCACCAGGCCGCAGCGACGAACTATCGGTCGCGGTGTCCCGCTTGCGCAGCGAACTCGAGCGGCGGCTGTGCACCGATCGCTCCGGAGACGCCGCGCGCAAGTGGCTCGAAGACATTGGAATCGACGCCCGCGCCACCGAGCAGATCATCGAATATCTGGCCGCGGGCTCTGCGGCGTTGGGCTGCCTGCCGACCCAAGACACAATCGTCCTGGAGCGCTTTTTCGACGAAGCGGGCGGCATGCAGCTCGTCATCCATGCGCCGTTCGGCAGCCGGCTCAATCGCGCCTGGGGATTGGCGCTGCGCAAGCGCTTCTGCCGCAAATTCAATTTCGAACTGCAGGCGGCAGCAACCGAAGACAATATCGTGCTGTCGCTGACCACGGCGCACAGCTTCGAACTTTCCGAGGTGGCGCGCTACCTCCACTCCCAAAGCGTGCGCCAATTGCTGATCCAGGCCATGCTCGACGCGCCCATGTTCACGGCGCGCTGGCGGTGGGTGGCAGGCGTGGCGCTGGCACTGCCGCGCTTCCGCGGCGGCCGCAAGGTGCCCCCGCAACTGGTGCGGATGCAGGCCGAAGATCTCATCGCTGCGGTGTTTCCCGATCAAATCGCCTGCGCGGAGAACCTGGTCGGCGAACGGGAAGTGCCGGACCATCCGCTAACCAATCAGGCGATCTCCGACTGCCTGCATGAGGCGATGGACATCGATGGGCTGGAGCGTCTCTTGGGCCGGCTCGAATCCGGCGCGGTCCGCGTCGTCGCCTGCGATCTCACCCAGCCGTCGCCGCTTGCGCTCGAAGTGCTCTCGGCGCGACCTTACGCATTCCTCGACGATGCGCCGTTGGAGGAGCGACGGACCCAGGCCGTGATGGCGCGGCGCTGGC
>JASHXZ010000033.1 GCA_030043285.1 Xanthobacteraceae bacterium
TCGACCTGCGCCGGCATGTTGGAGCGCGTGTTCCTCTCCTCGAACATGGAGAGCGGCGCGAGCTGTGAGTAGCGCAGATTGCGCCTCAGATACGCATCGCGCGCGCCCTCGGCCAGCGCCGCCTCGTCGTCGCCGCCGGTCCAGACCAACCGGCCCTTCTTGCCCATGATGATCGCGGTGCCGGTGTCCTGGCACATCGGCAACACGCCGCCCGCAGCGATGTTGGCGTTCTTGAGAAAATCGTAAGCGACGAACTTGTCGTTATCCGACGCCTCCGGGTCCTCGACGATAGCCTTGAGGCTTTTGAGATGCGCCGGCCGCAGCAGATGATTGATATCGCTGAACGCCGCCTCCGCAAGCGCCCGCAGCGCCTCGCGCGGCACCACCAGCACGTCCTCGCCCAGCACGCGCTCCATGCGCAGCCCCTCGGCCGCGATCTTGCGATACGGCGTCTCGTCCTTGCCAAGGGGGAAGAGGGGGGTGTGTTTGTAGGGGGGAGTTGGGTGGGTGATCAGGGGGGCGTTCATGGGGAACTCTTCGTTGAGCCAACTCTATAATGCAGCTGATGGGCGTTCAATCGAGAACCGAACCCACATTTTATTGGTAAAGTCGCTGTGACTAACTCCTCAGCATTATGATCTCCTTTTTATCGAGCTATTATAATCGGCATTCGCGATTCGCCTGGGACACCATCAGATGGATATTGAATATAGCAAACCCCTTGTTGACCTGCCTAGCTTTCTGTCAACCATTTCAATGGTCGTAGATGATGATACCGCAATCATACAGCAACTGATACAAGCCGAGCGGAAATCTCCGTCAATATATGGCCCGACAAGGGATCTATTTGTTAGCGTCTTACAGGGCAACTTCAGCTTTGACGTCGCCTTGAAACACGCGTCGTCAACTATAACGGATGAGACCGAAAGAAGATGCGCAATCGCCGTGCTCCGCGCGTCTGAGCGGTTTTTGCGCGAAGAGCCAAACCACCCAGTAAGGCTTCTCCCAAGAATGGAATACATTCTGCCGAACGGCATGCCGCTTGACGTCTCGCCGGTTTGGCTCCGGCATTTTCATTCGCAACGGCTGATGGTCTTGCATTTTTGGCAGACACCGCTCTCTTCATGGCAACTGAGTGCCGCCGCGACGGTACTTCGCGCATCGTTGTTCAAAGCGTACCCGCAATATTCTTCATCGGAGCTCGACTTTATCTCAGTATCTCTTGACAGCTTTGCGGATCGGCGGCGATTTGAGCGTCTCAACTGGACTAAACTGAAGCCCTTAGATGACGAACAGCTCACTCGATTCTGGAAGAAGTTTCTCCGGGCATGGTCTGACTATCAAAGAAGGCCGCCCCGAGTGATTAGACATCATCGAGAGCCTACTCTATTTGACAAACTGAAACGAGCCCGTTCGAACTGAGCGAAGTTACGCTCCGTAAGGCGAATCGGCTTAACCTGTACTGCCGTGGGACGGTTTGCTCGCCATCAGCTAACCCACCTTACCTTTGATCCCTCCCGCCTGCCGCTCCGCGTACGTGTCCACCAGAGCGCGGATCATGCGTTGGTAGGGCACACGGCGCTTTCTGGCTTCGCGCTTGAAGAAGTCGAGGCTGCGGCGCGACAGCGACAGCGTCACCTTGACGTTGTCCTCGCGCGGCACAAGCTCGGCGGGCGGCGGCAGGAAGTCCTCGATCACCCGAAAACGGGCGATTTCGCCAGCGGCGTACCTAACGGTTCTGCTGCGCATCGCTTCGCCTACCCTTCGTCATACGCGGGCTTGACCCGCGTATCCATGCTGAATGGCCGCCTCGCAGAACGGGACCGGATGTTTGTCCAAGCTCAATATCAGCATGGATTGCCGGATCAAGTCCGGCAATGACGCGGCGGGGTAGCTCAAGCGAGGCGTTTCACTGTCTCGTCATACAGAACCCGCATCAGTAGAATGGTCCAGCCGGGGCCGATGAGCGTATCCGCTGCTTTCATGTAAACAGGAGCCGCCATGCCGACTTTCAAGCTGCCGCTGTCCGGCGATGTCGTGCAGTCGATCAATCCGTTCACCGCGTTCATGACCGGCGGCCAATTCGGGCTGGTCAACATCAATCTCGGCCAGTCGAGCGAGCCCAAGGTGGAGGCCGATGTGCTGTCCGACGTCGCCACCTACGGCAAGCAGCTCGGCCGCATTGGCGACGCGCTGATCGTGCTGCTGGCGCATTTCCATCCGCGCACGCCGCTGAGCGCGGACGAAACGAAGGCGATCGATGCGCTCAAGGAGATGCTGCAAAAAATCGCCGACGTGAAGGAGAAGCACAAAAGGCCTGCGCTGCGTCCGCGCGCCGCCAAGCCGCCTTCATAGTTGCGTGAGTGCGGGTGATCTGGGCAGCGGCCACCCTCACAGCGCCTTGCAGTCGCGCGAGACCATCGTGGTGCCGCCGGCGGCTTTCACCCGCATCGAGTAGGTCTGCGTGGCTGCGGCGCCGCTGCCGGCCGCACCGAGCACCATGATGGTATGGCCGAGCGAGGACCCTTTCACGCCGGTGACGTTGGCGAAAATTTCGCAGCGCAGCCGCTGCTCGCAGGTGTTGGCGATGCCGATGACATAGAGCACCGCCCTGCCGATGGTGACATAGTCGCCGGTTTCCTTAAGGCACGCCTGCAAATCGCCGGCGTGCGGTGCGGCGGGCGATTGCTGCGCGGGCGCGGCCGCGGAGGCTGGCACCGGATCTTGCGCCGAGGCTCTCGCGGCCTCCTGCGCCATAGCGACGGCGGCGGCAGCCAGACACAAGGCGCCGGCCAGCAGCAGTTTCAATGTGGGCATGGTGCGCACGGACGCTTCCCCGATCAGCTTGGCTCAGCGTTTGGTCGCGCGACCGGTTCGGCCGGTTCATGCGCGGATGCTCACGTCCACTTCGCCGGCCGTTTCTCCGCAAACGACGCCAGCCCTTCGGCGGCTTCGGCGGATTGCCGCTTGTCGGCGTGCAGCTCGACCAGGCGCATAAGAGCGGCTTCGTCGAGATGGCCACACGCCGATTCGAGGGTCAGTGTTTTCGTGTCCGCGATCGCCTGCGGGCCGTTCTGCAGCGCCGCGTCGACGATGCGCGCGCCGGCGGCCTTGAGCTCGGCGGCGGGCACGATCTCGTGGACAAGGCCGACGCGGCGGGCTTCGGCGGCCGAAAAACGCTCGCCGGTCAGCGCGTAGCGGCGCACTTGGCGCACGCCGATGGCGTCGTTGAGCTGCGGAATGATGATCGCTGCGGTGAGGCCCCAGCGCACTTCGGCGATCGAGAACACGGCATCCTCGGCGGCGATCACCACATCGCAGGCGGCAATCAGTCCGGTGCCGCCGCCAAAGCAGGCGCCCTGCACCAGCGCAATGGTCGGCACCGGCGCGGCGTTGAGCCGCCAGATCGCCTGCGCGGTGGCGCGCGAGGCGGCGATGTTGTCCTGGCGCGAGGCCGCGCGTATCGCGTCGATCCATTTCAGATCGGCGCCAGCTTGAAAATGCCGGCCGCGGCCGCTGATGACGACCGCGCGCAGCCCGCGCGCGCGTTGGAGCGTATCGAGTGCCGCCGACAGCGCCGCAATCAGCCCGCCATCGTAAGCATTGTTGCGCTCCGGACGGTTGAGGGTGACGTGGGCGACGCCGCGCGGGTCGATCTCAAGAAGAACCGGCTGCTCGCCGTCGGCTG
>JASHXZ010000034.1 GCA_030043285.1 Xanthobacteraceae bacterium
CGAGGCGATGAGCCCGATCGGCGTAAAATCCTTGTTGATATCGTAGCCGGTATTTGGGCTGAGGCTGATGCCGGTCAGCATCATGCCGAGCGTGTAGCCGTCCGGCGCCGCCTTGGCGATGTCGCGGGTGCCGATCATGCCGCCGGCGCCGCCGCGGTTTTCGATCACGACCTGCTGGCCGAGCGCGGCGGATAGCCGTTGCCCGACAAGGCGCCCCATGACGTCGACACCGCCGCCCGGCGGATACGGCACGATCAGCGTGATCGGGCGGGTCGGATAGTCCTGCGCCACCGCAAGATCTGCAGTGCCGGCAAAGACGCAGAGCAGGGCGCCCGCGCCAATTCCCGCGATCACGATCCGCCGCCTCATTGTGCGCTCCTTGTGTGCTCCTTGGCTCGCTTTGCGCGTGACTATAGCTCCGCCCCGCCGCCATGCGCTACATTGGCGGACCAAACAGGGAGCCGCCGATGCGGTTCGGTCTATTCGGCAGTGCCACGGCCCGCCACGGCGGGCCGGACGTTGATTCCGGCCAGGGTTACCGGCAGTTCGTCGACTACAACGTCGAGGCCGAGGCGCTGGGCTATTACTCGACGTTCCTGGTCGAGCATCATTTCACCGGCTTTGGCCAGGTTTCCGCAAGTCTGTCGCTATTGACCTGGGTGGCGGCGAAGACGCGCACGCTGCGGCTCGGCACCGCGGTGCTGGTGCTGCCCTGGCACAATCCGGTGCTGCTCGCCGAGCAGGCTGCGACCATCGATCTGCTCTCCGGCGGCCGGCTCGATTTCGGCGTCGGCAAAGGCTACCGGCACAACGAGTTCGCCGGCTTCTGCGTGCCGATGGAGGAAGCCGACGCGCGCTTTGCCGAGTCGCTCGAAGTGATCGTCAAAGCCTGGACCTCGAAGCAGCGCTTCTCCCACCACGGCAAGTTCTGGCGCTTTGCCGACGTCATTGTCGAGCCGCCGACCGCACAAAAGCCGCATCCGCCGATCTGGATGGCCGCCGGCAACCCGGATTCCATCAGACAGGTCGCCGAGCGCGGCTACAATCTTTTGCTCGACCAGTTCGCCTCGTTCGAGACGGTTGCCGAGCGCATCGCCATCTTCAAAGCCGCGGTGGAAGAGCGCGGCCGCGCCTTCGACCCGATGGACGTCGGTGTGGCGCGCGCCTTCTTCGTCGCCAAGGACGAAGCCGACAAGCAGGCGGCGCTGGAGCGCCGCCTCGAAGCGCAGCGCCGCCTCGCCGCCGCCTCGAGCGCGCCGGGGGTGAAGAACACGGCGAGCATCATGGCTTACTCGGACACCCGCGAAGCGAGCGAAGAGAGCGCGCTCTACGGCACGCCGGACGAGATCGCCGCCAAGGTGGAGCGGTTGCGCACGCTCGGCGTCGAATACGTCCTGCTCAATGCCGGCGGCGGCTTTGCCGGCGACAGCTTGGCGCGGTTCGGGCGCGAGGTGATGCCGGCGTTCGCCGACAATCGCCAGAGGCTTGTGGTGGGATAGGATACAGTCCGGCCATTCCCGAAAGCCGGAATTCAGACGCGGATGCCATGATCAACAAAATCGTACAAAGCATGGCCGAGGCGATGGCGGGCATCAGTGACGGCTCGGTCGTGCTGATCGGCGGCTTCGGTTCGATCGGCCAGCCGAACGCGCTGATCGACGGCTTGATCGAACAGGGCGCCAAGGATTTGACCGTGGTGGCCAACAATTCCGGCGTCGGCCATGTCGGGCTCGCCAGGCTTCTGGAAACCGGGCGCGTACGCAAGATCGTCTGCTCGTTTCCGCGCACCGCCGATCCGGTCGTGTTCGAAACATTGTGGCGTGCCGGCCGCATCGAGCTTGAAGTCGTCCCACAGGGCACCATGGCGGAGCGCATGCGCGCCGCCGGCGCCGGCATTCCGGCGTTCTATACGCCGACCGCGGTCGGCACCGCGCTCGCCGAAGGCAAGGAGGAGCGCGAGATCCGCGGCCGCAAATACATTCTGGAAGACGCGCTGCCCGGCGACGTGGCGCTGGTCGAGGCATGGGAGGCCGACCGCTGGGGCAACCTGACCTACAAATCCTCGGCGCGCAATTTCAATCCGGTGATGGCGACGGCGGCGAAAATGACCATCGTGCAGACGCAGCACATCGTCGAGCTCGGCGCACTCGATCCCGAAAAGGTCGCCACTGCAGGAATTTTCGTCAGCCGCGTGCTGCACGTGCCCTACGGCGAGCCGACCGTGACGTGAACGAGGAAGCCGTGATACGATCACGAGTCATTGGAGCGTGTTGCAGTCCGTCGCAATACGCCGTCGATCGCAATGGCAGCAAAAAGTTTCGAAAGGATTGTTTTGTCAAGGGTCTTCGACCGCCGAAGGCGGCGCTTCGCGCCCTTGACAAAACAATCGTTTCGAAACACACGGCCGCCATCGCGATCGACGGCTTTCTCTGATCGACAAGAACAAGAAATAGTCCAAATCAAAGCTTCTGGGCGCCCATGAATACGATCCTCAAAGACAACGTCAAAACCTCGCCGGCCTATCAGCCGCTGACCCGCCGTCAGATCGCCGAGCGCTTGGCGCGTGACACTCCGGAAGGCTGGTACGTCAATCTCGGCATCGGCATTCCGACGCTGGTGCCCAATCACATACCGGCCGATCGCGAGGTCATCATCCAATCGGAGAACGGCATCCTCGGCATGGGCTCGGCGCCGGAGCCGGACAAGATCAACCGCTGGCTGATCAACGCCAGCAAGCAATACGTCACCCTCGTCCCCGGCGGCTCCTACATGCACCATGCCGACAGTTTCGGCCTCATTCGCGGCGGCCACCTCGATCTGTGCGTGCTCGGCGCCTTTCAGGTCGCCGAGAACGGCGATCTCGCCAACTGGGCGACCTCGGACAACGACACCACGCCGGCGGTCGGCGGCGCCATGGACCTCG
>JASHXZ010000035.1 GCA_030043285.1 Xanthobacteraceae bacterium
CGCCGTCGTGCACAAGAATTTCAAGCCGAAGGAAGCGCTCGAACTTTTCAACACGCTGAAGGCCAAAGGCGCGATGCGTGCAGCATAGCGCGCATAACTTCGGTGTTGCTCACAGGTAACTATTCGCCGGGTACCAGCGTATCGGAGAAGAACTCCGCGTCCTCCGGTTCGCGCCGACCGCGCAGGATCAAGAACCACGCGACCGCGCCGGCCGCAACGGCACCGCCAAAAGCTGCCAGGACTTGCATCGTCCATGAGGCGCTGCCGACCGGGCTCTGTGCGTTCGACCCCGCCGGGTCGGGCGTTGCCACCATGGCGCGGACCACCGGCTCCGCCGCGGCGTTCTGGACGGGTGCCGCCGCCGCCGTCTCTGGGGCGGCATTCTGGGCCGATGCGGCGATGTCCGGCGGGGCGCTCTGAGCGGGTGCGGGCGTCTCGACCGCTGCAGCAGGGGCCTCGGCCGGAGGATCGTTTGGCTGGGCGGGAATCGCCGCCGGCGGGACCCGCCCGTTCGCCGCGATGTCATCGGGCGCGTCGCTCACGACCTGCTCCGTGGTCACGTTTTGCGGCGCGGCTGGCGGCACCGGCATCTCCACGGTGGCTGGCGCGGCAGCATTGACGGCGGGCCAAATGGTGGCCGGCGGCGCTGCCGGCGTGGGCTGTGCGGCCGCGGGCGCTGGCGCCGGCGCCGCCGCGGCCATCTTGTGCGGATGAACCGCATGCGAATGGATCGCCGCAAACATTTTGTGGTGCTTGGCGACGATCGTCTTCGCGGTGTGCCGTTTGACTTCTGCCGGTTTGGCAAGCTTTGCCACGGTACGGGCGCGCGGGTGGATCGGCGCTTTGGCGCCGTGGCGGGCGAATTGCAGGAGCTGCAGCGGTTTACCGGCGCTGGTGTCCTGTTGAGCTGCGGCGCTGCCGATCGTGACGGCGAGCAGCACGGAACTTGCTGCGATGATGCGATGGCGCACCATGGTGGCCTCCCATGGCTGGTCGTGCGCCATAAGCCCCCAAGGCGTGACCTGACCTTGGCGCAATTGCGGATTTTTTCGCGCAATGCCGCGGCAAAAAGCGGCGCGGTTAACTACGCATTGCCGTTGAGCCAGTTTTGGCCTGCAGCCCGCGGATCAGCCGAGTTCGGTAATGACTTCGGGGAAGTGGTGCAGCCGCTCGCCCGGGCCGTCCTCGCCGATCAGATAATTGTCGCATACCCACGACATGACGTGGCCGCGGATGTAGGTCGGGTGCACGACAATGTTCATGTCCTTGGCGATCGCCATCGGCTCGTCGTGGCGGATCAGCGGACGTTCCACCAGGTCATAGCCCTGACCGTGGCAGTGCAGGCGTTTCTCCTGCGGCCGGCCGTTGCGCACCATGAAATCGTTGTAGGCGGCGAATACGTCTTTGCACGGCGCGCCGGGTTTGAGCAGGCCGAGATTGAATTTCCGCGCCTCGAGCGCGAAGGCGAACTCATCCTCGAGCTCGGCGGAGGCCTTGCCGAGCACGCAGGTGCGGCCAAGCTCGGTGTACATGCCGCCGGGCCCGGAATCCTCCACCAGGAGCGCTACCGCGTCGCCCTCCTGGATGACGCGGTTCTGAAAATGGCGATGGCCGAACAGCGACGGCTTATCCGGCGGCATCGATGCGCACAGGTAAATGCCGTGCTCGCTGCCGTGGCGCTGGCTGTAGCATTGCGCGATCGCCGCCACGTCGCGGTCGCGCATGCCGGGCTCGACGGCGGCGAAAGCGGTGCGCATGGCGGCGTCCTGCATCGAAGCGGCGCGGCGGATCAGCGCCTGCTCCTCGGCGCTCTTGATGACTTTGATCCGATCGACCAGATCGGTGGCGTCGACAAACCGCGTGTTGGAGAAGCGCCCCTTCTGCAGGTAATCGACCACCGCAAACGACATCTGATAGGTGCCGACGAGACCGATCGTGCCGCCGGCGTACGGCGCCAGCCCCCGCGCCGCCAGTTCGGCATCGTAGCTCGCGGTGTAATAGCAGGAGGCGAAGCTCGGCGTGGTCAGCCATTGCTTGACGCCGCGGCGCACCCCGTCGCCGTTTGCGCCCGGCGTGAACTCGCCGCCGAGCGGGCCCTGGCTGACCAGCGTCATCAGGTCGTCGCGCGGAAACACCACGGTGAGCGGATAGCCGTTGGTGGCGGTGAGGTCGGTGAAATATTTGACGTAGCCGCCCATCTGCTCGACGTTGTTCTGCATTAAGAGCACGTCGATCTTGTCGCGCTCCATGGCGGCGCGCACGGCGGCCCAGCGGCGCTCGAGCTCCGTTGTCGAGATCGGCGTCTGCAGGCGTTCCGATAGTTTTTCCATCGTATGCTCCGATCGAATATTTCGGTGCAAGATTTTCGGCGTCAGTGCGGCACGACGTTGATCATGCCGCCGAAGTCGCCGGCGAGGAAGCGCCGCATGTTGGCTTCGAGCGTCGGCCAGGCGTGATCGATATAGACGTCGCAAAAGCCGCCCTGATGGGTGGTGATGATGACATTGTCCATACCCCAGAACGGATGGTCGGCAGGCAGCGGTTCCTCGGTGAAAACGTCGAGCGCCGCGCCGGCAATGCGCTCCTCGCGCAAGGCCGCGACCAAGGCCGGCTCATCGACCACGCCGCCGCGGGCGAGATTGACGAAAAAGGCAGTCGGCTTCATGGCCGCAAACACGCCGGCGTCGATGCAGTTGCGGGTCCGCTCGGTCAATGGCGTGAGCAGTACGAAAAAATCGAACGCGCCCAACAGCCCGGCAAGCTCGCGCGTGTGATGCATGCGGTCGAAGCCGGCAAGGGTGCGCGGCGCCGAGCTGACGCCGATCACCTGCATGCCGAAGGCTTTGCATTTCGGCGCCAAAGCCTCGGCAATGGCGCCGATGCCGAAAATTCCGACCGTTTTGTTGTGCAGGAGCTGCGCCGGAAAACGCTGCCATTGCCGTTTGCCCTGCAGGCGGATGGCGCGCGGCAGATTGCGCGCCAGCGCCAGCATGGCGCCGATGGCCGCCTCCGAGACTGGCGCGCCATGGATGCCGTGCACGTTGGTGACGATGACGTCGCGGCGGAGCGCCGGGCGGTCGATCAGGTTGTCGACCCCGGTGCCGAGCGCTTGCACCCATTTGAGCCGCTGCGCCCCCGCCAAGACGTGATCCGACAGCATGGGCGCGAAGGTCACGAGCGCATCGGCCGCGGCGATGTGCGGCCCGACCTTGGAGTGATGATCGACCAGGGTGACGTTGAGCTCGGGGAACTGTGCGGCCAAGCGGTCGCGGTATTGATTGCGCACCGCTTCGGGCATTGCCAGCAGAATGAGCAGATTGATCATACGGAAAACGCAAAACCGGCCGCGGCAGCACCGCAATTCGTCCTTATATCGATTTGGCTGTTGCTTCGCCAAGCTGGCGCGCGCCGGGCGGCTCGGCTAAGCTGTCGGGCTAGCGGCGATTTAATTCACCAGAGCATCAGGAGCACACGATGATCGGCGCCCTCGATCTTTCAAGCGTGAATTGGCTGTTCGTCGGCTTGATGACCGCGCTGGCGTTCA
>JASHXZ010000036.1 GCA_030043285.1 Xanthobacteraceae bacterium
GCTCGGCGATGAAGGCGGCGACGGTGTCCGGCCCCTCCTTGACGATCAGCGCGTCAAGCTCGTCGGCGAGGCGCGTGGCAAAATCCTCTTCGCTCTCGCCGGCTTCGGCGAAGCGATAATGATGCGGACAGCCGGCGTGCAAAAAGCCCGGCAGCGGCAAGTCGAAATCGCGGTGATTGCCGGCAAGCCCGGTGAGCGACGCCGCCACCAGGGTGACGCCGTGATAGGCCTTGATGCGGCTGATGATCTTTTTCTTGCGCGGCCGGCCGAGCGCGTTGTTGAGATACCAGACGAGCTTGACCTGGCTGTCGTTTGCTTCCGATCCGGAATTGCAGAAAAAGATTTTCGAGATCGGCACCGGCGCGATCTCCTTGAGCTTTTCGGCAAGCTCGATCGCCGGGTCGTGACTCTTGCCGGTGAACAGATGCGCGAACGACAGCCTCCGCATCTGTGCCGTCGCGGCCTCGATCAGTTCCTCGTTGCCGTAGCCGAGCGCCGTGCACCACAGCCCGGCCATACCCTCGATGTAGGGCTTGCCATCGGTGTCGTAGACAGTCACGCCCTGGCCGCGCTCGATGATCAGCGGCCCAATGTCGCGAAACGCCGCGAGGTTGATGTAGGGGTGGACCAACGTCTCGACGTCGCGCGTCGCCAGGTTGCTGAGCGGTGGCATGGCGGTCCCTTTCGCGCGCGGTATAGCACAGGCGCGCGGCTTGCCAACGAGACATTTCTCCTCGTCATGCGCGGGCTTGACCCGCGCACCCATGCTGACTCGCAACAAGCAATGCGATGGCCTGATCGCGCGCCGCTGCGCCGCGTGGATTGCCGGGTCAAGCCCGGCAACGACGAGATGAGGAAAAGCTCACACCGCGATCGCGGTGGCGTCGTACTGATAGAGCCAATCGAGCCGGTCCTTGACGTGCTCCTGCTGCCAGTAGCGCGCGACTTCGATGGCGAGCGCGCCAGAGTCGGCGAGCGCAGGGCTGAACACATGGCGCCGGTTCTCGTGCGATTTGCGCACCACCGCCGAAGTCCGCTCCTTGCGGATATCCTCATAACGCGCGAACGCGCGCTGCGGGTCGTCGGCATATTTCGTAAGGCACACGGCGATCACATAGGCGTCCTCGATCGCCATGACGGCGCCCTGGCCGAGAAACGGCAAGGTCGGATGGCAGGCATCGCCGAGCAAGGCGACGCGCCCCTTGGTCCAGCGTTCCATCGGGCCGCGCGCCAGCAGCGCCCATTTGTAGGGCGTCGCGATCGCGTTGATGAAGGTGTGCACGTCGTCGTGCCAACCGGGGAAGTCGCCGGCGAGTTCCTCACGGCTGCCTTCGACGATCCAGGATTCGACCTGCCAATCGGCGCGTTCGACGATGCTGATGAAATTCATCAGTTCGCCGCGCCGTATCGGATAGTGCAGGACGTGGCCATGCGGACCGAGCCAGTTGGTGGTGACGTGCTGCGCCAGGTGCGGCGGCAAACCATCGGTTGCGACGAGGCCGCGCCAGGCGATGCAGCCGGTGAACGTCGGCTTGCTCGGCCCAAACAAACATTGCCGGATCGGCGAGTGAATGCCGTCGGCGGCGATGATCGCGGTCGCCGTGGCGCTTTGGCCGTCGGCGAAGTGCACGGTCGCGGCGTCGGCGCTCTGCGCGAGCCCGGTGGCGCGCATGCCGAGCTTGATGGCGTCGGGTTTCCGCGCACGAACCGCATCGACCAGCAGGCCGTGCAGGTCGTTGCGATGCAAAAGAATGTGCGGCGTGCCGTAGCGCTCGACCGAGGCCGCACCGAGATCGTACCAGTTCCAGGTTTCGCCGGTACGCCAATGCCGCAATTGCCGCCGGGGTGGCAGCACCTGCAGGCGGCGGAGCGGTTCTTCGAGGCCGAGCGCATACAGGACGTGCGTGCCGTTCGGGCCGATCTGAACGCCGGCGCCGACTTCGCGCAGCACCGGCGCCTGCTCGCAGACGGTGACGTCGAGCCCACGATGGAGCAGCGCCAGCGCCGTGGTCAGGCCGCCAATGCCGCCGCCGATGATGAGGATGGGGATGGGGTTTGTCGAAGCCATTGGGAGGTTCTGAGATCGCGAATGGCGAATAGCGAATGGTGGACTTATTTTTTCTATTTTCTATTCGCCATTCGCCATTCGCGGATCACGCCAGCTTTTGCGTCTTCAGTCCATCAATTTGATGTGCGCTTGTTCGATCACCTTCGCCCATTTGTCGGTTTCGGCAACCAGGAATTTGCCGAACTCTTCGGGCGTGCCGGGCATCATCATGCCGCCGAGATTGGCGAGCTTGGCTTTGAGCGCCGGATCGGCGAGCCCGGCATTCATCTCGTTGTTGATCCGCTCGATGATTTCGCGCGGCGTGCCGTTCGCCACGTTCAGCCCGTAGAACGCGCTCGCCTCGTAACCCGGGATCACTTCGGAAATGCTCGGCACATCGGGCAGCTCTTGCGAACGCATCGTCGTGGTGACGCCGAGCGCGCGGAATTGGCCGCTGCGGATATAGCCGATCGAGCCCGGCAAATTGTCGAACGCGACGTGCACGCGGCCGGCCATCATGTCGGTGTAGCCGCCGCCGTTCATGCCTTTGTAAGTGACGCTGTCGAGGCTGACGTGGGCCATGAGCTTGAACAGCTCGGCCGACATCATCACCGAGGTGCCGCTGCCGGGCGAGGCGTAATAAACCTTCCCAGGATTGGCGTTGGCGTAAGCGATGAACTCCTGGATGGTCTTGGCCGGTACCTGTGCGCCCACCGCCATCACGTTCGGCACGCGCATGATGCCGGCGACCGGTTCGCTGTCGCGCAGGAAGTTGTACTTCAGATCGGGATAGAGCGTGGCGTTGATGACGTTAGTCGGGTTGGTGAGCAGGAGCGTGTAGCCGTCGGGCGGCGAGCGGACCATGAGCTCGGTCGCGATGTTGTTGGCGGCGCCGGGCCGATCCTCGACGAACACCTGCTTGCCGAACCGCTCCGACAGCCATTCGCCAATAAGACGCGACACGATGTCGACGGCGCCGCCGGCGGCGAAACCGCACAGGATTTTGACCGGCCGGGTCGGATAGTCGAGAGCCGCAGCGGCGCGCGGCAGCGCCGCGGCGGCGGCGGCCGCGCCGGCCAATTGCAGCAACCGGCGGCGTCGAATTTTTTTCATCGCATGTCCTCCCTTGGTCAGCGCACTCACACCGGCAGGCACAGCGCGTTGTCGACCAGAAGATTGTCGTACACGCAGCGCCGCTCGGCGAGCTTGAGCGCATCGCCGACGCGGCGGAACTTGTCGTGGTAGACGCCGACCTGGTGCAGCTTGGCTTCGGGACGGTCGAACAGCACCTGGACGACGACGTAATTGGCGCGGGCGCGGATGTCGCCG
>JASHXZ010000037.1 GCA_030043285.1 Xanthobacteraceae bacterium
GTATAATAATTGACGAAGAAGGTCAGCGAATCCGAGACGCGGCCGAACGCCTGCGCCGTCTGTGTCATGACGCCGAGCTCGATCTTGCCGAGGAAGTAGAACGGCGCCGTGAAGATGAACGGAATGATCGGCGACAGCTGCCCGAACGTTTGGGTGAACGCCCGCACCTTCATGCCGCGGAAGATCACATCGAGATAGTTGGAGACCAGGGCGCCGAAGCGCGAGCCCAGCATGCTTTGTTCGGCGCGTTCGCCGCCGAGCAGCGCCACCTGTTCGGTATATTCGCGCAGCCGCGCCAGCGAAAAGCGGAAGTCGGCTTCCATATGTTGGCGCTGGAAATAGAGGCCGATCAGCGGCCGGCCGATCAGGTGCGTGATCACCGTCCCGGCGGCTGCGTAGATCAACGCGACCCAGAACAAAAACCCAGGCAGCACGACGTTGGTGCCGGGGAAAGTAAAGGATTCCGACAGCGTCCACAGCACGATGGAGAACGACACCAGCGTGGTGACGGTCGAGATCAACAGGATCGAGAAGTCGTATAGCCCGAACGCCTGAATCGAGCCGTCGGTACCGCCGTTGATGAAGCGGAAAATGTCCTCGGAAATGCGCTGGTCGGGGTTGTCGGTCTGACCGGAAAGGAGGCTGACGCGGTAGTGGTTGTGAGTATTGAGCCAACGCGACACGAAATGATCGGTCAGCCAACGACGCCAGCGGATCACCAGCATGGACTGGGTGAAATATTCGACCACCGTCATGGCCACGTAGATGAAGGCCCACGGCGTGAACACGTACAGCAGTTGCTGCCAGAATGTCGCGGCGTCGCGATGCTGAATGGCGTCGAACAAGTCGCGATTGAAGAAATTCAGCCGCACGATGATGCCGACCTCGGCCTGGTTCAGGACGACCAGGAACACCACCATGGCCACGGCGATGCGGCGCTCCAGGTTCGTGAACGGCCGGAACGGCCAGATGCGCGCGGTTCCACTATCTGTGGCGTCAAAATAGCGGTCGGCGATGCGCATGATCTGGCCGACCGTCCGCAATTGCGCCACCGCGTAGACCAGGATCGAGAAGATCGCGACCGCGAGCGGCAGCGATTCCGGCGGCAAATACTCGGCAAGGCTCCGCGGCCACAAGCCGGCATGGCTCGCCAGTGTCGTGGCGCCGAACACGATGGTTTCGGTCGAAAAGATGCCGACGAAGATCTTGAGGAAGCTCGATATGCCGGCGGAACGGTAGGTGGTGAAGGCGCACAACAGCGCGACGACACCCAGGTCCGTTGCGGCGTAATTGTGCTGCAGAATCGGCTGCACCAAGGCAGCGATCCCGAACAAGGCAACGGCGATGCTCAATCGTCTCATGAGGATTGTCCAAGGAGTTATTTGCGGCTTTTCAGGGCCGATCGGCTCACGATGTCAATGCGGAACCCGGTTCCATGCTCTGTCGCATGCAAATAGGCAGGCGACGCCACGGGGCAATGGACCGGGGTTTTAGCGGCTTCGGGCCGTGGATGCTATGCCGATCGCAGCGGCGAAGCGGCGCAAAGTGGCGCGCTATCAGGCAGTGGTGCCGGCATCGACGGTGAGCACCGTGCCGGAGATGCTGCGCGCCTGGTCGCCGAGCAGGAACTCGACCGCATTGGCCACGTCGTCCACATCGGCGAGGCGGCGCAGCGCGCTGCGGCGGATCACGCGCTCGCGTTGCTCGCCGGTGAGGCCGTGGGTCATCTCGGTGTCCAGAAAGCCCGGCGCCACGGCGTTGACATTGATGCCGAGCCGCCCCACTTCGCGCGCCAGCGACCTGGTGAAGCCGAGCATCGCCGCTTTGGTGGCCGCATAGGCGGCAAGGCCGCTATAGCCGGTGAAGCCGATGATCGAGGCCACGTTGACGATGCGCCCGGCCCCTTCGGCCATCATCGCGCGCACCACGTATTTGGTCAGCACGATGGGCGACAGGGTGTTCAGGCGCACCAGCTCTTCGATGCGCGAATTGTGCATCACCGCGAGCGCGCCGTCGTGGCCGACCGCGGCATTGTTGACGAGGCCGTAGAGTGGACCGAACTCCTTGCGCAAATTTTTGACGAGGTCGGGAATAGCCTCGACCTTGCCCAGATCGAATGGCGCGAAATGCAACGACCCATGCGCGTCGCGCTCGACCGCGGCGATCGCCTCGGTCAGCGGCTTGCTTTTGCTGCGCGCGACCGCGATCACCCGATAGCCTGCTGCAGTCAGCCGGCGCGCTATGGCGAGGCCAAGCCCGCGGCTCGCTCCGGTGACGAGGACGTTGCGCGGCTTATCGTTCATGAAATACCGCCCGTGCTTTCAAGCGCTGCGTCGCGCCAGCTTGCCGGTCGCGGCGACCGCGAGCGCTGGAACGAAGCTGATGGCTGCCGGAACCTTGTGACGCGGCAGCGCGCCGCGGCAGAGTTTTAGAATATCGTCGCGCAATTCCATCTCGTCGTCGCCGGCTGCGAACGGCGCGGTCAGCACAATGTCGGCGACCACGATGGCGCCGGTGAACGGACTGCGCTTCGGTCGCACCAGCGACATGCGCACCCGCGGGTGGGCGTTGATGACGGATTCGACCTCCTCGGGATGGACCTTCAAGCCGCCGATATTGATGATGCCGCCCTTACGGCCGACGAAGAAATAACGATCGCCGTGCCGCTCCACCATGTCGCCGCTATCGACGAAGCCATCGCTGTCGTGCAGCGCCGCAATCCGTGCCCCGGCGCCGACGTAGCGTAAAGCGGCTCCAGGCGAGCGGATCCGCAACGCACCATCGACGATCTTGACCTCTACGCTATTGCGCGCATGGTCGAGGAATGCCGCAGGAAAGCCGGCGCAGCCGTCGTCGACCGCGAAAACCACGCCCGCCTCGGTCGATGCGTAAGCGTGCCCCACGGCGGCGCGCGGAAACATTGTGCGCAGAGCGTCGAGAACCGGCTGGTCGGCAATCTCGCCGGACAGCCGGACATAACGCGGCGCGATTTTGCCGATCTCGGGCGACATCAGAGCGCGGCGCCAATGGGACGGCGTGCCGGAGAGGTGCGTGATGCCATGGCGCGCCAGCCGCGACAGATGCTCGCCGACCGGCTCGCCCGCGCTCGACAACACAAGCGAAGCACCGCCGAGCACGGCGCGCAAAAGAATCTGCAAACCGCCATAGCGGCGAATGTCGTAGAACGTCCCCCACACCACCGGTTCGGTGGACGCGCCCGGAGCAATCGCCGCGGTGAGACCGCTGATGCTGTGTGCGACCATCTTCGGCACGCCGGTCGTGCCGGAGGTCAGCAGCAGCCATTCGGTGTGCCCGCGCGCACGCGGCCGCTCCGCGAGCGGAACAATGCTCGGTATGCAGACGACGCGAACCGGCAGAGCGGCAAGCTGCGGCGGCACCGTTCCGTCGGTTACGACAGCGTCGATCTCGGCGCCGGCGATCAGCGCGCCGAGATGATCGGGATCGACGTCCGGCGGCAGGATCAAGAGCCGCCGCGCAACGCCGTCAAGCTCGATCAACGCCAGCGCGGCGGTCAGCTGGCTTGTCGTGGCGATCACAACCGAACGCCCGCTCAAGGTGGCGAGCCCGCCGCAAAGGCACGTGCCACGAACGAGATCGGCAACGCGCACGCTCGCCGCGCGATCGAAGCAGCAAGCGTCGGCCGCCGCGCCGGCAACGCGGGCGCGCAGCGGCTGCGCGTCAATGACTGCCGTGCTCATACGCCTTGACGAAATCGCCTACCGTTACGGGAAACTGCACGTCATCGGACGTCGTGAACGGATCGAGGCCGAGTCGATCTTCCAGCCGTGCCACCAGAACCGCCAGCCCGAGCGAGTCGAGACCGGAGTCGAGCAGCGCCACATCGTCGTCGAGCTGCCCCAGCGTCTTGCCATGCTCGCGCGCCACCCGCGCCATCTCGTCCATTATGGTTAATTTTATCGACATGATCGCTGACCTACGCTTTGTTCATTTCGAGCCGGTATAGTCGCGCAACACTTACAATCAAGTTCACGACAAGGTCGTGGTCAACACGATGGTTGCTTCCGCGCCGGCAATCCGCTGCCGTCAGATCGCCGATGCCGACGCGCCGGCGATCGTCGCATTGTTGGCGCATGGATTTCCCGCCCGCGGCCGCGCATTCTGGCAACAAGCGCTGGCGCAGCTGGCCAATCACCGGCCGCCGCTTGGCTTGCCGCAATACGGTTACCTCCTGGAGAGCGAGGGTCAGCCGGTCGGCGCCAT
>JASHXZ010000038.1 GCA_030043285.1 Xanthobacteraceae bacterium
GCAGATCGACGCCATCGTCGCGTACATCAAAACCGTTCCGGCGCCCGCCAACACGACGGCGCCAGCCTCCGGCAAGTCCAACGCCTCGCCGGGTGCCGATTAGCAAAGGGAGACGTTCGATGCGCCGCAGCCGCAACTTCGTTCTCGCCAACGCCACCGCACTCGCTCTCATTCTCGCCGCGGCGCCTGCTTTCGCCGACGCGCTGCTGCGCGGCACCGTCAAATCGGCGGACGGCAAAGCCATGGGCGGCGTCACCGTTTCCACCAAGCCGCAAGGCGGCACGATCACCACGACCGTCTTCACCGACGAAGCCGGCAATTATTATTTCCCGGCGCTGCCCGACGGTCACTATCGGGTGTGGGCGCAGGCGCTGAGCTATCAGACCGGCAAAGGCGAGGTCGACCTGGCGAAGAACGGCAAACAGGATTTTACGCTTGCGCCGATGAACGATGCCGAGGCGACGTTCAAGCAACTGCCCGGCAACCTCATGCTTGACGCGCTGCCGGCGCAGACTGCCGAAGACCAGCGCATGAAGCGCATCGTGCGCATTGTCTGCACCGGCTGCCATACGCCGAGCTTTCCGCTGCAGAACCGGTTCGACGAAGCGGGCTGGAGCGCCATCATCGAGCTGATGAAGAACGCCAACGTTTACGGCACCTATGTGGGCGCCGAGCGGAAGCCTTCCGGCATTCTGGATTTTCATCAGAAGGAGCTTGCCGCTTATCTCGCCCGCGCGCGCGGCCCCGGCCAGAGCGACATGGACGTGAAACTCGAGCCGCGGCCGTCCGGCGAAGCCGCGCGCGTCGTGTTCAAGGAATACGACCTGCCGCTCGATCCCGACGCCAACCTGCCGGCCAACTTCGTGCAGAACGACGACAGCGACTGGTCCCTCGGCACGCCGTCGGTGCTCATTCCAGGCTGGGGCGTGCATGACGCCTGGCTCGATTTGACCGGCAATCTCTGGTTCACCTGCAACATCCCGAACAAGCGGACCACCATCGGCCGGATCGACACCGCAACCGGCACGGTGAAATTGTTCAAGGTGGCCGGAGCGAACGGGCTTGCCGCGCAAACCCACGGCATGACCCGCGATCCGAAGGGCATTCTCTGGTTCAACATCAACAACGGCCGCGGCGGTATCGGCCGGCTCGATCCTGCGAGCCAGAAGATCGAGGTCTATCTGCCGCCGCTCGGCATGATCGAAACCGGCGGCGCCGCCACGGTCGATTACGACGGCAAGGGCAATATCTGGTCGTCCGCGCCCAATGGCGCGCTGCGTTTCGATACGGCTGCGGAAAAATTCACCGAGTTCAAATCCGCGACGTTCAAGACCCCGAACGGCACCGGCGTCACCTACGGCACTGCCGCCGACCGCGACGGCAACGGCTATTGGGCGGAGATGATGCTCGACACGATCGGCGTCGGCGACGGCAAGAGCAGCACGGTTTCCGAGATCAAGCTTGCCCCCGTCAAGGCGCAAGAAGCTATAATTACGCCCGATGAGCGCAAGTTCTACGCCACCTACAACCAGCCGGATTTCAATAGCCCGATGCCGTGGGCCGAAGGGCCGCGCCGCATGGGCACCGACAAGAACGCCGACGTGCTCTGGGTCGGCGATTCATGGGGCGCCAACCTGGCACGCATCGACACCCACACCCGCGCGGTCAACTTCGTGCCCTTGCCGGACCATCAGCAGCCGTATCACGTCGCGGTCGACAGCCATCATGACGCCTGGACCAATCTGTGGGGCGCCGACCGGCTCATGCGCTACGATCCGAACACCGGCACCTGGACTGCATTCGACCTGCCGACGCGCGGGGCCGAGCCGCGTTATGTTTCGCTGTTGGAGCGCGCCGGACAGGACACCGAGTTGGCGATACCGTATTTCCGCGCCCGCAAGGTGGCGGTGATGACGCTGCGCAGCCGGGCCGAAATCGACGCGTTGAAAAAACAGGCGGCGCAGTAGCACGCGATACGGCCGCCAGCGGCCGGTCAATGAATTGCCGCAGCACACGATCGCCGCGGCACGGGAGGACATGCCACATGCTGCGCAATGCGCTTGTCGCCGCTGCTTTGCCTGCCCTGCTGCTCTGCGTCACGGCTGCCGCCGCCCAAGGCGATGCAGGCGGCGACCAGGTCAAGCTCGGCGAGCGGCTCGTCAATCAGTCCTGCGTGGTCTGCCACTTCGCCCCACAGATCACGAGCGGCAGCTACGCCCCTGCCCTCTCCAAGGACACGCTCGGCGGCAACGCCGAGATCATGCATCAGTTCATCGCCGACGGCTCGCCGCGCATGCCGGGCTTCAAGTATCAGTTCAAACCGGACCAGATCGACGCCATCGTCGCCTACATCAAAACAATTTCGCCCACCGCTGCCGCGCCGCCGCCGCGGAAACCGCGCAGCGACGCCGGGGCCGATTGAAGACACGGATCGTACGGATCGAACCAAGGATATGGCCATGATGCACTCCAAGGCATTGCGATCGGCCGCTATCGGCGGCGCGCTCGCGCTCGGCGCGGCGTTTCTCTCGTCGGCGGCGCGCGCCGATGCGCTGCTCAGCGGCCTCGTCACCTCGGCCGACGGCAAGCCCATGAGCGGCGTGACGGTGTCGGCCAAGGCCGACGGCGCAACCATCACCACGACGGTATTTTCCGACGAAAGCGGCCGCTATTATTTCCCGCCGCTGCCCAACGGACACTATCGCGTCTGGGCGCAGGCGCTGTCGTTTGCGACCGGTAAAGACGCGGTCGAACTCGGGGCGGACAGCCGGCGGGATTTTACGCTCACCGCGCTCGGCGGCGACTATTTCCAGCAATTGCCGGGCGACCTCGCCATGGCGTCGTTGCCGGATGCTAGCCCCGAAGACGCGTTGCTCAAGAAGATCGTCGAGAACGACTGCACCGGCTGCCATCAGCCGAATTATCCGCTGCAGCACCATTTCGATGCGGCAGGCTGGAGCGCCGTTCTCGACCTGATGAAAAACGTCAACGTCTCAGGCGTCTACCTGGGCGCCGACCACAAACCGCAGGGCGTGATCGACCATAACCAGAAAGCGCTTGCTGCCTATCTGGCCCGCGTCCGCGGCCCTGGCGTAAGCGACGCGAAGATCGTGCTGCGGCCGCGGCCGGCCGGCGAAACCGCTCGCGTCGTGTTCAAGGAATACGACGTGCCGCTCGAAGCCGATATGAGCGTGCCGGCGAAGACACCGCTGACCGACGGCAGCGACTGGCTCAACGGCACGCCGTCGCGGCGCGGCTCGCTGGTGCACGATGCCTGGCCGGATCTCGATGGTAATCTGTGGTTCACCTCGAACGTGCCGAACCACGACACCTCGATCGGCCGCATCGACGCCAACACCGGCGCGATCAAAATGTTCAAGGTCTTGTCGTCGAGCGGGCTTGCCGCCAACACGCACGGCATGACGCGCGATCCGAACGGCATCATCTGGTTCAATTGCAATGTCGGGCGCGGCGCGCTGTGCCGGCTCGATCCGAAGACGCAGAAGATCGAAACGTTTCTGCCGCCGGAGGGCATGTCGCCGACCGGCGGCGCCACCACCGTCGACTGGGACGGCAAAGGCAAGATCTGGGTGTCGGCGCCGGACGGGGCGCTGCGGTTCGATCCGGTGACGGAAAAGTTCACCGCTTTCAAATCGCCGACCTTCAACACCCCGAACGGCAAAGGCATCACCTACGGCGCCGCCGGCGATCGCGACGGCAACGGCTGGTGGGCCGAAATGATCATCGACACCGTCGACCAGGGGGTGAGCGCAACCGGCCAGTCCGTTGCACTCAAGCTGCCGCCGGTCGCATTGCCCGAGGACGCGATGTCCGACGCCGACCGCAAGTTTTATGCGTCGTTCTTCGAGCCCGACTTCAATGCGCCGGTGCCGTGGAACGAGGGGCCGCGCCGCATGGGCAGCGACAAGAACGGCGATGTGCTCTGGGTCGGCGATTCGTGGGGCCGCAATCTCGCGAAGATCGACATCCACACGCACAAGACCAGTTTCGTCCCACTGCCCGGCCCGGGCGTGATGCAGCCGTATCACATCGCGGTCGACAGCCATCACGACGCCTGGCTGAATATTTGGACCTCGGACGTCATCATGCGCTACGACCCGGCGGCGGACAAATGGACCACCTTCGACCTGCCGACGCGCGGCACCGAGGCGCGCTACATCTCGCTCCTTGAAAAAGACGGCAAGATGGAAGTGGTCGTGCCCTACTCCCGCGCCAGCAAGGTCGCCGTCATGACGTTCCGCAGCGAGGCCGACCTGGCGGCGCTCAAGCGGCAGGCGGGGCAGTGAGAGGACTAATACGCGCGGGCGAGCAGCACATTGCTTCGGCCGCTCGGCCCCCGCCTGCGAAGATGTCTGTTGCTGACTCACTGCGGGTCATGGCCGGTATCGTACGAGATCGACTTCACCTTCTCGAACAATTGACTGACCGAGCTTCGCCGGTCATGCTTGTTGCGTATCAGACCACCTCATAATCCGAGCAGTACCACCCCCATGCCAAAGCTCTACGAAGCCCTCGCCGAAGCCTTTGTTGCGGAGGGAGTGGACACACAGTTCGTCCTGATGGGCGACGGCAACATGCATTGGTCCACGGCCTTCGCCAAACTGCCGGGCGTGCATACCGTCCACGTGCGGCACGAGCACGTTACCGTCGCGGCAGCCACGGCCTACAACGTAGCGACCAACAAGGTCGCCGTTGCCTCGGTCACCTGCGGCCCTGGCGTGACCCAGTTGATGACGGCGCTGCCGGCCGCGGTTCGCGCCCGCCTGCCGATGGTAGTGTTCGCCGGCGAGTCGCCGATCAACGCCAGGTTCTACAACCAGTACATCGATCAGGCGCCGCTCGTGACGGCAACCGGGGCGCATTACGTCG
>JASHXZ010000039.1 GCA_030043285.1 Xanthobacteraceae bacterium
AGGCCTCGTCATAACCATTGGTGTGGAGCGACTGGCAACCGCCGAGCACCGCCGAGAGCGCCTGCAGCGCGGTGCGCACGATGTTGATGCGGTATTGCGGCTTGGTGAGCGTGGCGGCCGCCGTCTGGCAATGAAAGCGCAGCCGCATGGAATCTTGATTCTTGGCGCCGAAGCGGGTCTTCATGACCTTGGCCCAGACGCGACGGGCGGAGCGGAATTTGGCGATCTCTTCGAAGAAGTCGCCCTGGCTGACGAAATAAAACGCAAGGCGCGACGCAAACCTGTCGACGTCCATGCCGGTCTTGAGCACCTCTTCGACATAGACGATGCCGTTCGCAATGGTGAACGCCGCTTCCTGCAGCGGCGAGGAGCCGGCTTCCGAAATGTGATAGCCGGAAATGTTGATCGGGTTGTAGCGCCGCATGTTCTCGGCGCAGTAGGTGATGGCGTCGCGCACGATGCGCACCGAAGGCCCGATCGGGAAGCAATATTCCTTCTGCGCCATGTACTCCTTGAGGATGTCGGCCTGAATCGTTCCCGACAGTTTGTGCAGATCGAGCCCGCGTTTTTTCGCCATCGCCACGTACATGGCGAGCAAAATCCAGGCCGACGGATTGATCGTCATCGACACCGAAATGTTTTCGAGATCGATGCCGTCATAGAGCGCCTCGACGTCGGCTAAGGTATCGACCGCGACCCCCTCGCGGCCGACTTCGCCCTCGCTCATCGGATGATCGGAATCGTAGCCCATGAGCGTGGGCATATCGAAGTCGGTGGAGAGTCCGGTCTGGCCCTGCTTGATCAGATACTTGAAACGTTTGTTGGTGTCTTCGCCGGTGCCGAAGCCAGCGATCTGGCGCATGGTCCAGTGCCGGCTGCGATACATGGTCGGATAGGGGCCGCGGGTGAACGGATAGCGGCCCGGCAGGCCGATGTCCTCCAATGGAATGTCGGCGGTATCGGCGGCGGTGTAGACCCGTTTGACCGGAATATCGCCGGACGTGAAAAACTGCTGGCGTCGCTCCGCCTGCTTGCGCAAGAACGCCGCCAGCTCCTTCTGTTCCCAGTCGTCGAGCTCCGAGGCGAGCTTCTCCAGGGACTGCGGCTCGAGCATTTCGTTCATGACGCGCTCCTCAGCGGTTCGCGGCTTAGAGACGTGCGGGCGAGAAAATCCGCCGCCAGCGAATACGGGTCGTCGTCGCGGCGCATGAGCTTGGCGGCCAATGTCGTATCGCCGCCGTTAAAATCGTCGGCAAAACGCTGCAGCAACATAGTCTCGGCGGTCTTGCGCAGCCGGAATTGCGCGATGGCAAGGCGGCGGCCGCGCCCGGCATCGCTGTCGGATGCAAAGCGGCGATGCCCAGCGACGGCGTCGACGAGTGCGTCAAAGCCCTCGCCGGTCACGGCGCTGGTGCCGATCACTGGTATCGGCCAGGCCGGCGCTTCCTTGCCCATGCCGAGCATCAGCATGTGCTTGAGATCGACGATTGCGCGGTTGGCGTCGCTGCGGTCGCATTTCGAGACCACGTGAATGTCGGCGATTTCCAGCACACCGGCCTTGATCGCCTGGATTTCGTCGCCGAGGCCGGGCGGCGTCACCACCAATGTGGTGTGCGAGGCCTTGACGATCTCGACTTCGTCCTGGCCGACGCCGACCGTCTCGATGATGATGGTGTCGAAGCCGGCGACGTCGAGAATATCGACGGCATCGAGCGTCGTATGCGCCATGCCGCCGGTGGCGCCGTGCGTGGCCATGGAGCGGATGAATACCCCGGCATCTCCGGCTAATTCGCTCATGCGGATGCGGTCACCCAGAATGGCGCCGCCCGAATAGGGGCTCGACGGATCGACCGCGATGACGCCGACCTTGTCGCCCTTGGCGCGCAGCTTTTCGGTCAGCTTGCCGACCAGGGTCGACTTGCCGCTTCCCGGCACCCCGGTGATGCCGATGACATGCGAACGCCCGGCCAGCCGGTAGATGCGACCGAGCGCGCGGCGCGCTTCGGCTTCGCCGTGCTCCGAGCGCGAGATCAGCCGCGCCACCGCGGCGCGTTCGCCCGCGACGACGCGCTCGACCAAATCGGACGATGAGACCTTGCGGCTCACGACCGGATCCTTTCGAGCTGCGCCTGCATGTCGGCGAAGACCTTGCGATCGTCGATCACCCGGCGGGCCTTGAAATCGGTGCGCGCGATCGAATTGGGCGCAACGATTTCGACCACGGCGCGCAGCGCCAGAACATGGCGGAGCTTGCGCTCGACCTCACCGCGAAAGCCGGCCAGCGCCTCGGCACCGGCCGCGAATGTCGCCGTATCAGCTTCAACGCGCAGCAGTAATTCATCCATCGCCGCGGCGCGGCTGATGACGATGCGATGCTCGCCGCCATATCGCGCAAGCTCGTTGAGCGCGGCGTCGACCTCGCTCGGATAAACGTTCTCGCCACGGATCGTGAACATGTCGTCGATGCGGCCAAAAATTCCCTGCGGCAGGCGCGGATAGGTGCGCCCGCACGGATTTTTGTCGTCCGTCCACAACGACAGATCGCCGGAGACGAGCCGGATCATGGGCTGCGAGGTGCGCTCCAGGTGCGTATAGACCGGCGTGCCACGCGAACCGTACCGCACGCGGCGCATGGTCTTTGGATCGCAGACTTCGGTGTAGACGAT
>JASHXZ010000117.1 GCA_030043285.1 Xanthobacteraceae bacterium
GTGCTGCAAGAGCCGGGAATCAGGATTGGCCGCACCGACCCCAAGCTCGATCCCAAGGGTGCGCTTACGGTGGCGCTGATGAAGCAGGCTGAAACCTTCTACAAGAGTCCAGGGCTGTCTCAGAAAGTCATCGGTGCGCCGGACAACGCCGCACAAGTATTGCCGGAGGAGACGCTGGTGGGCCGGCTGCAGTCCGGCCAGCTCGACGTCGGCTTCTTCTATTCCACCGAAACCGCCGACGCCAAGATACCGTCGCTGGCGCTGCCTGCCGAGATAACGCCCAAGGCGGTTTACACGGTCACCATTCTGCACGACGCGCCGAATGCCGATGGCGCCGACAAGTTCGTTGCATTTCTATTGGGTTCAGACGGCCAAGCCATTATGAAGGAGCACGGGCTTGGCGTGCAACCCCTCAAGCTGACCGGCGATCGAAATGGCGTGCCCACGGACATTCAAGCGCTGCTCGGTCAGTCCAAATAAAATTGGCGTGGGCTGGGCGGGCCGAACGAAGTGATGCGACGCGTTCCCGCCCCGCTGCCGTTACTGGCCGGCCTCCTTGCGATCTACCTGATCGCCCCGCTCGTTGCCGGCGTGCAGCAGGCGGGAATGGCCGATTGGACGACCGTCGATGCCGCGGCCCTGATGCGGGCCTGCCTGATCTCGATCTTGAGCGCGACGCTGGCGACAGTTCTGATCGCAATCGGTGGCATTCCGCTCGGCTATCTGTTGGCGCGCACTTCCGGCCGTGCAGCGGGCCTGCTCGGCTTTCTGGTTCAACTGCCGCTCGCTTTGCCGCCGCTCGCCAGCGGTGTGCTGCTGTTGTTCCTGCTCGGCTATACCACGCCGATCGGCCGCCTCACGGCCGGGGCGTTGACTGACAGTTTCATCGGCATCGTTCTTGCCCAGATTTTTGTCGCCTCGCCGTTTCTGATCATTGCCGCGCGTTCTGCCTTCGCCGCTATTGATCCAGGCCTCGAAGGCGTCGCGGCGACGCTCGGACGTCGCCCGCTGTTTGTGTTTTTTCGTGTCAGCCTGCCGATTGCCCGGTCCGCCATAGCATCGGGATTGTTGCTGGCATGGCTGCGCGCCTTCGGTGAGTTCGGCGCCACCGTCATGGTCGCCTATCATCCGTATTCGTTGCCGGTCTACACCTACGTGGCGTTCGGCTCCCAAGGCCTGCCGGCGATGCTGCCAGTTCTGATACCGACACTGGCGCTTGCCATAGCGATCATGCTGGTCAGCACGCTCGCGGATCAACGGACGGTTGCGCGTCAGGGCCTCGGCGCATCTGCAGCCACACCGCCGGTTACGATCGCGCCGATTCCGTTACGTCGCGAGCCACCGAGCTCCGCGGTCCATCTAAAACTCCGCCTGGATAAGCGGCTCGGCAACTTTCATCTCGATTTCGCGTGGTCGCCGCAGGCCCGCCGCCTCGCCATTGTCGGCCCGTCCGGCTCCGGCAAGTCGCTGACCTTGAAGATGATCGCCGGGATAGCGCGTTTCGACCGCGGCAGCATTTCGCTCGATGGTCGCGAGATCGATGCGCTTGAACCCGCAGCCCGCAGCATCGCCTACGTTCCGCAAAACTACGCCCTATTTCCTCACCTGACTGTGCGCGAACAGCTGGCCTTCCCGGCCGGTGCCGATGCCGCTTTGGCAAAGTATTGGCTTGATCGTCTCGGCTTGCGCGGCCTGGAGCAACGGCGGCCGGATGCGCTTTCGCTCGGGCAGCAGCAGCGTGTCGCGCTCGCTCGCGCCTTGGTGCGTCCGGCGCGGTTGTTGCTGCTCGATGAACCCTTTTCGGCGCTCGATGCGCCGCTGCGCGCGCGGCTTCGCCGCGAAATGCTGGCAATGCAGAACGAGCTCGCCGCCGCGATCATTATCGTCACGCACGATCCGGCCGAAGCGGCGATGCTGGCGGACGAAATCCTCGTATTCGAGAACGGCCGCGTCCTGCAATCGGGCCCCACCGACGCAGTGTTTCGCCGCCCCAACAGCGAAACGGTGGCGCGGCTCCTTGGCGCCGATCATGCCGCCGCGGGCACAGCCATCAGCGCCGACGGCATTGCCGTCGGTGCGGGGAAGGTTCTCATGGTCGCCGGCCCGGCGCTGAGCCCCGGCGCGCGCATCGGCTGGAGCGTGGCGCCGGCGCGCGTTCACTTAAACGAAAGCGGGCGCTATGACGGCGTGATCGAAGCCGTCACCCATGCCGCCTCGGGCCATCAGATCGCAATCCGGTTCGGCGACACACGAATCGATGCGGCAGCCGGCTACATCGATCCGCCGCCCGGCAGCGCGTGCCGCTTCGACATCGAACCCGACGCAGTCCGCATTTGGCCGTTGGGCTGAAGGGTCTGTTGGACCAGCTTCAAGCGCAAGCGGAGACTTTGACGCCGGGCGCGCCACGCGCTAACCGCATCGCCCAATCAAACGGCACGCAAGTGGAACGGAATGCTTCGGATCGATAATCTCATCTTCGACGCCTGGGGACGGCGCTTCTTCGATGCGGCGAGCGTCACGATTCCCGCCGGCACCAAGGTCGGCCTGGTCGGTCGCAACGGCGTCGGCAAATCGACACTGTTCAAGCTGATCAAAGGCGAGTTCGTTCCCCAAGGCGGCGACATCGAGGTGCCGAAGCGGGCCCGGATCGGCTCGGTCGATCAGGAGCATCCGGCCACCCCGGTGAGCCTCTTGGACACGATTTTGGCGGCCGATACGCGGCGCGATGCGCTTACCGCGCAACTGGAAACCGCGGCGCCCGAGGAACTCGCCGAAATCTACCACGAGCTTGCCGCCATCGATGCCGATCGCGCGCCGGCGCGCGCGGCGGAAATCTTAAGCGGCCTGGGCTTTGCCAACGACGACCTTCCTCGCGCCATGGCGGAGTTTTCCGGCGGCTGGCGCATGCGGGTAGCGCTTGCGGCGGCTTTGTTCGCCGAACCGGACCTGCTCCTGCTCGACGAGCCGACCAACTACCTCGACCTCGAGGGCGCGCTGTGGCTCGAAGCGCGATTGAAGAAATATCCGCACACGGCAATGATCGTGAGCCACGACCGCGAGCTTCTCAACAACTCGGTCGATGCCATTCTGCACCTGAGCGCCGGCAAGCTCGCGCTCTACAGCGGCGGCTATAACGCATTTGAAACCCAGCGCGCGGAAAGAACCAGGCTGCAGGCCGCGACGCGCGCCAAGCAGGAAGCTGAACGCGCGCACCTGCAGAAATTCATCGATCGCTTCCGCGCCAAGGCCAGCAAGGCGACGCAGGCGCAGTCGCGCATCAAGCGCCTGGCCAAGCTGGAGCCGATCGCAGCGCCGGTCGAGGAGCGTGTTGCGCCGTTCACGCTGCCATCGCCGCGCCGGCCGTTGGCGCCGCCGCTGATCCAGCTCGAGGCCGCCGCCGTCGCGTACGATGGGCCGCCGGTCTTACGAAATCTCAACCTGCGGCTCGACGTCGACGACCGCATCGGTCTCTTGGGCGTCAACGGCGCCGGCAAAACCACCTTCGCCAAACTCCTGGCCGGCGCACTGCCGCTGCAGTCCGGCCGGATGGTCCGCGAGAACAGGATCAAGGTCGGCTGGTTTCATCAGCATCAGATCGAAGCGCTCGATCCGCAGGACACGCCGCTCGACATCATCCGGCGCGCCCTGCCGGACGATTCCGAGCCGGTGCGCCGCTCGCGGCTGGCGCAGTTCGGTTTGTCGTTCGACAAGCAGGACACCACGGTCGCCAATCTGTCCGGCGGCGAGCGCGCGCGGCTGTTGCTCAACCTCGTCGCGATGGCGGAGCCGCATCTGTTGATTCTCGACGAGCCGACCAACCACCTCGACATCGACAGCCGCCGCGCGCTGCTTGATGCGCTCAACGATTACGAGGGTGCGGTCATCATCATCACCCATGACCGTTCGCTGATGGAACTGGTGGCGGACCGGTTGTGGCTGACAGCCGACGGCAATATCAAGTCCTTCAAGGGCGACATGGACGATTACGCGCGCTTTGTTCTGGAGCGGGCGCGGGCCGGGACCCGGCCATCGCAAGACGCCGAAACGGCCGGTGCACGGCCGCAAGCGGACGGGCGTCAGGTGGCCGACCACGTGGCCGATGCGAAGGCCGTTCTCACCCGGGAGCAACAGGCGGCCCGCCAGGCGCGTTACGCCGCCAAAAAGGCGGCAAAGCTCAAGCGCCGCGAAAGCCGCCGCTAGCGGCAGTCGCAGTCCCGCAATATCACGCCGGTTCCCGTCAACGATGCCAAATCCGGCGGCATTGACTCCCTCGCTATATTCACTCCAATATAACGACATGACGCTCAAGCAGACCGAAGCGCTTCTCAAGGGCGGGGTTCTGGCATCCTTCGCCCCGCCGCCGGTCCGGCCCGCTTTGCTCGTCACCGATGCCATATCCCGGAGCGACGATCAGGACGCCGAAGCGTTGGATTTAGGCGGCCAAATCCGCCGCACGCGCATTTGGGAATTCGGCACCAACCTTCATTGCTCCATCATCGGCACCTGTCTTTCGACGACCGACCTGCGCCACGTCCTCATAAAGGCGAAGGTCAAAGATGCGGAGACCGCCTCCGACCACGATTTGCATTGTCTGGGTGTGATGCTGGCGAGCCGCCGCGAGCAAGGCGCAAGATTTCTGCAAAAGGCACTCGACCGCTCTCATCGCACGGCAATTTTCCGCTGCTTGAAAATCAAGGACGCCGCCGGCCTGCTCGAATTCTGGGACGATGCTCTCAAGCAAGGCGATATCCCGGGCGCATATTGGGCGGTTCTGACGCATCCGTCCGCGACGCGGGACCTCGTCAAGCGCGTGTTCGCTGACGTGCATATGCTCTCCCATCTGGTTGGTGCAGCCAACCGAGCCGACATTCGACGCCTGCGGCAGCTGGAAGCCGATAACGCAGCGCTCGCCGCAAAGGTCGAGCGCCAACAGCGGCAGCTCCATCAGGGCTTTGTCGAGCGCGACCGGACCATTCGCGAGCTCAACGATCTGCTGGCCAAGCAGGCTGCCGAGCACTCGGAGCCGTCCGGTGTCGAATGGCATGGCGGCGATGACCGGTTCGAGGCTGCTATTGCCGAGCTCACCAAGCGGCTTGCGCACGAAACTGCGCGAAGCGAACGCTCCGAGCAGAACGCAAACGAACTCTCAGTTGCTCTCAAGGACAGCGAAGAGGCACTGC
>JASHXZ010000040.1 GCA_030043285.1 Xanthobacteraceae bacterium
AGGCGACATCAAACAACAGCCCTTCGGCGGGCATTTGGCCGCGGCTCGCCACCAGCGGGTAGACCGGATAGCAGGCCGCCGGACTGAGCACGAGATCGGCCGCGGTAAGCGACGGCGTCCAATCTTCACCGGCCGCATGGCGATCGACCGCGGCGTGGATCTCCGAATCCTCGCCCGCAAGGCAGCTCACGCAACCGAGAAAGTGCGGGAAGCTGTTCAGATAGCCGGATTTCTCCACCTGCCGCCGGCTCATGACCGGAGGAAAGCGCAACACTTCGGTGTTCGGCTCGCGGTATTGCGAGATCAGATCGGTGAGGCCGTTGATCACCTGCTCGAACACGGCAGTGCGGGCGTAAACGCCGTCGATGCCGGACGGCACCAAGAGTGCCTCGGCAATCGAGTCGAGCTTGCGCGTTGTTTCGATCGGTTGTTTGAACGCGACATTCATTGCCAGAACGCCTCCTGTGCGAGCTTTTTCGCCGCCCCTGTTCTGTTCATTCGTTGCTTCTTAGTCGCGCAGCGACGCCGGCGTGCCGCCGAGCAGCGATGCCGCCGCCACATTAGCGAGAATGCGGTCGTTGCTGATCATGATCGGCGCGGAGAGCACATCGCGCAGATGCCGGCCCATGGTGAAATCGCCGTCGTTGCGGTAACCGGCGAGGCCGCACGCCTGCATCGCGCTCATCACGGTCGCAACCGCGAGTTCTGAAGCGTTGACCTTGTGCATGTTCATGCCGGTCTGGAAGTCGATCGCTTCGAGCAGCGCCGGATCGGCCGACGCCGCCTCGAAGCGCGCCAGCGCCGCGGCGATGAGGCCGCGCAGCGTTCGATGCGTGGCGAGCGCGCGGGTCAAATGCGCCGCGCCGGGCGGCAGCGTGCCGCCGGAGCGATGCGCCGCCTTGCGCACGAAGGCGCGAGCGCGGTCGACTGCCGCCGCCGCAATGCCGGCCCACGTGCCACTCCACGCGAGATGAGCGAACGGCATCATGGTGTGACTATGAATCGTCTCGTACGGCTCGGGGAGGATCTGCTCGCGCAAACCCGACGCGACGAGCTTGAAGCCGGCGCTGCAGGTGCCGCGCATTCCGAGCGCATCCCAGCCATTGAGCCGCTCGAGCGTGTAATCTTCTTTGAGAAAGGCAACGAGCACCTGATCGGAGCTCGCCGCGTCGGCCGCGCGGCGCGCCGTGGTGACGACGCCGTCGGCCGCTTCGCCATAGGAGATGACCGTCGCCTGGCGCTCCAGTGCGATACGGGCCGTGCCGCCCTCGACCGGCGCCGCGCTGTGGCGGACGTCGCCGCCGGCCAGACCTTCAGTCGTGGAGGATGCCAGCAGCAACTGTTCGGCGCAGAGCCGGCGCAGCAACAACTGATGCCAAGCGCTGCCGCGACCGTGCCGCACCAGGCACGCGACCTTGGTCTGGTGCATGGCGTAAATCATCGCCGTCGAGGCGCAGGCCTTGCCGAGCGCATAGCAGACGTCGACAACTTCAGCCACGCTCAAACCCTCGCCGCCCAGTTCGCGCGGCACCGCGATGCCGAGGAGACGCTGCGCGCGCGCTGCGTCGATCGCCTCGCGGGGGAAGCGCGATTCGCGGTCCACCGCAGCGGCGTTCGCTGCCGCCACCGCCGCTACCTTGTCGATGCGGCTGCGCAAATCACCCGCATCGGGCCCGCGCGGCGCAGTCGTTGCCAGCTGCAGGCCGCGCGATGTGCCGCGTGCGCCGTTGGTCTGGTGGATGCCCTTGATGGTCGCGGTCTGAATGTTCATTTGCTGCGCTCACGACGGAGAAAAACCGCACTCGCAATCGGGCCTCGACAGCGATCAGTGAGGTCAGAGGTACACCTCAAATAGGCAATTCATCGTATCTTTTAGTATAATTAGGGGTGTTCTTTCCCGTAAAGGTTACCAATCGACAAGACATTTCCCGCAAAATCGATGTATGCGAGTCACGTCCAATTAACGAGTGGATGACATGACAGCAGCGCACGCAAAGCGCGCCAGCGAGAGGACATTAACTGTGCTCGATTTCGACGCTCCGAACACCAAACATCGCGTTGCCGAGCTGGTATGCCGGATCTTCGCCAAGCGCGGTATCGAGCGCGCCGTGGGCGACGACGACGATCTCTCCGAGAGCGGGCTGTCGTCGCTCGAGCTCGTCAATCTGATGCTGGCGGTGGAGAGCGAGTTCGATCTGACAATTCCCGAGCGCGACATGCGGCCGGCGAACTTTCGCTCGATCGGGCGCATCGAGGCGCTGGTCGCGAGCCTCATCGGGCAGAGCGAGCCAGTCGGCGGCTAACGGCCCTGCGGCGAGAGCGCGCCAGCGCCGCCACCCCCCGCGCGATAAAGGTTAAAGCCGTAAGAGATGAGCGCCGGCCGGAATATTCCAGCCGGGCGCAGATGGTGTAATGGAGCTGCGGGATTTCGTCGCAGCGCCTTTGCGTGTGGCGCCGCTGCGGGATGCGCAACGGAGAAACGCCATGGCCAACACGGTCTACTACGCCAGCATCGGCCCCGAACTCGCCGTGTTCGATGTTGATGTCGAGGCGGCGACGCTAGCCAGGCGCAGCGCGGTCATGCTGCCGGCCAATGTGCAATACGTTTGGCTGCATCCGTTGCGGCGCCAACTCTACGTGGTTTCCAGCAATGGCGGGCCGGGTCTCGCCGGCGACAAGCATTACGCCGATGCGCTGGCGATCGATCCGGAGAGCGGCGCGCTGCGGCCGCATGGCGCCGCGGCAGCGCTGCCGTCGCGGCCGATCCATTGCAGCGTCGACCGCAGTGGCGCGTATCTGCTGATCGCCTACAACGACCCGAGCCATGTCACCGTCCATCGGCTCAACGCCGACGGCTCGATCGGCGAGCCGGTCGCGCAGCCGCAAAAGCTCGATACCGGCATCTACGCGCATCAGGTTCTCGCCGCGCCGTCGAACCGCACCGTGCTGTTGGTGACGCGCGGCAACGATGCGCAGCCCGATAAGCCCGAGGATCCCGGCGCCATCAAGACATTCGCGTTCGGTGACGGCGTGCTGCACAATCTCGCTTCGATCGCGCCCGGCAACGGGCTTGGCTTCGGTCCGCGCCATCTCGATTTTCATCCGAACAAACCCTGGGTGTTCGTCTCGGTCGAGCGGCAAAACCAACTTTATGTCTATGGGCTCGACGAAGAGACCGGGCTCTCGCGCGAACCGATGTTCGTCACGCGTACACTCTCGCCCTCTTCGCTTCGCGCGAGCGCCGGGGGCAAGGCCGGCATGCATCAAGGCGCCGGCCCGATCCACCTGCATCCGAACGGCCGCTTTGTCTATCAGACCAACCGCGCCTCTTCGACCGTCGATTTTCAGGGCCGAAAAGTCTTTGCCGGCGGCGAAAACAGCGTGGCGATATTCGCCATCGATCAGCAAACCGGCGAGCCGACGCTCATCCAAACAATCGACGGGCGCGGTATTCAGCTGCGCACGTTCGGCATCGATCCGAGCGGCCGCCTGCTGGTAGCGGCAAGCATCATGCCGCTGCCGGTGCGCGATGGAAGCAACATTGCCATGCTGACCGCCGGCCTCATGCTATTCCGGGTCGGTGACGACGGCCGGCTCACATTCGCGCGCAAATACGACGTCGATACCGGCGACCGGCAGCAGTTCTGGAGCGGCATGGTCACGCTGGCGTAAAGCCCGGTGCGCGCGTTCGGTTTTCATTTTTTGCGAACTGGGGCCATAGTCGCACCATGACGCTCATCATCAATAACGCCGACGTCGCCAAGGTCTTGACCATGGAGATGACCATGGCGGCACTCGAGGAAGCCTACCTCGCGCTGGCCGCGCGCGAGGCGGTGTGCCGGCCGCGCATCGACATCCGCATTCCGACCAGCGATCCGGCGAAGAATTATCAATGGGGCACCATGGAGGGCGGCTCGACCGCGGGTTATTTCGCCATCCGCATGAAATCCGACGTGATCTACGAGACAAACTACAACGGCTCGGTCACCCAGGAGAAATATTGCACCCGGCCGGGCCTCTATTGCGGTCTGGTTCTGCTCACCTCGATCGAAACCGGCGAGCCGCTCGCGTTCATCAACGACGGCTATTTGCAGCACATGCGGGTCGGCGCCGACGGCGGCATCGGCGTCAAATATTTGGCCAAGCCGGACGCCGCAATCGTCGGCATGCTCGGCTCCGGCGGCATGGCGCGCACGCACATGCGCGCCTTCACGCTGGTGCGCGACATCAAGAAGCTTCAGCTGTTCAGCCCGACGCGCGAGCACCGCGAACGTTTCGGCCACGAGATGGCGGCCGCGTACAACATCGAGGTCGAAGTCTGCGACCGCGCCGAGGACATTTATAAAGGCGCCGACATCGTCGCGGGCCTGACCGATTCCGCGGTGGCGGTGCTCGATGGCAGGCTGTTGGAGAAAGGCGCGCACATCGTCAATGTCGGCGGCACCGGCAAGCCGGACGAGGAAAGTTTGCGTCGCGTCGACGTGTATCTACGCTTTGGCGATGCGCCGGGGCCGGTCGGT
>JASHXZ010000041.1 GCA_030043285.1 Xanthobacteraceae bacterium
TGGATCTGATGCGTGAGCGTCGGCGGCGAGATGCCGAGCCGCTCCGCGGCGCGGCTGAAATGCTGCTCCTCGGCGACCGCCACGAAATAGCGGTACAGCCGGTGCTCTATGTTGCTCATCGGGTTTTAGTTTCCATCGAAAGAGCCCGCGGGGCGGTTTTAATGACGGAAATACACGCGCGATCCTAGATTATGCACGCGCGCGTTACAAACAAAAAGTGTGCGGCTTGGTTTATTATTTGGTTGATAGCGCGGATCGCGCGACGCACGATCCGCGACGTGCGGCGCACGCGCGAGCGCCGGATTATGACGATCGACATTGAATGCCGAAATGAAATGCGAAGCGTTGTCCGGGAAGATGTCCGCGCGATCCGTTGCCAGACAGTCACCGCGATATCGATCCGGGCGATCTGTTCCTGCAAATTGCGGCGCTGCGCGAAGGAGAAATGAGCGCCGTAAATAGCGCCACAATTCGACCGGCCGCTGCGCGAAGTGTTACGCGATGCCGGCTGTGCACAAGCCGCGAAATTGCCCGCGAGATACGCAAGCGCCGAACTTGCCAAGACCGCGAAAGCGCCTAGAGCACGTTCCGCTGTAATCGAATCGAGTTCCTTCATTCGTCATGCCCGGGCTTGGGTCAAGCCCGGGCATGACGAGAACGTGGCGCTATCTGAGCGAGATATGCACCAACTCCGCCGCCGCTGCGCGTCGACTGTGACCCGAATATCACATTGTCCACAGAACGGCCGGCGACCGCGGCCCAGCGTTGATATTCACTCCCCTGTGGGGCAGCATATGGGCCTGCGAGTGGGTGCTCGGGCCGGATATCTTAAGCGCAGGAGGGACGTCCTGACCGGATCGCGTTGAGTATCGATGCGGCGCGACGACGCTCGGCATTATTTGTCAGTCAGTTTCCCGGCCGATAGCGAAGTTCTGCAACAGCGGGTTTCCGTTGTGTATGGGGTGTGCCGTACCGGGGGGCGTGGCGTTCGACGACGCGCTTTTGCGCCAAGACGCGCGGCGCGCGTTGTCTTTCCTGTTCTGCCTGTTCTGCTGGTTGCCTGCGCGCTCGCCGGCTGCATCGTAGGCCCGAATTACAAGCCGGCGCCGGCGCCGGTTCCGACCCACTTCAAAGAGCTCAAAGGCTGGAAGCTCGCCACGCCGAGCGACGCGCTCGATCGCGGCGACTGGTGGGCGCCCTACCACGATGCCAAGCTCGGCTTGCTGCTGAAACAGGTCGAGGTGTCGAACCAGAACGTCGCGCTGCAGGCCGCCGCCTACGAGCAGGCGCGCGCGGTCATCCGCGAGGCGCAAGCCAGCCTGTTTCCGGTAATCACCGCCAACTATACTGGCACCCGCACGCATACCGGGCCGAATGCGGTCAGCACTGCGGGCTCGGCCATCGGCGGCTCCGGCGGGCTCGCGGGCGGCGGCGACTCGACAACCTATACGGGGCAGCTCTCCGGCACCTGGGATCTCGACGTCTGGGGCAAGGTGCGCCGCCAGATCGAATCCAATGCCTCGGCCGCGCAGGCGAGCGCCGCCGATCTCGCCAACGTCAAGCTCTCGCAGCAGTCGCTGCTCGCCACCGCCTATTTCAACCTGCGCGCCGAAGACGAGCTGTCCGACCTGTTGAGCCGCACCCTGGTGCAGTATCGCGAGACGCTGCGGGTGACGCAGAACAAGGTCAATGCCGGCTGCTGCGCGCCGCCGCTCACCTCGGTCACGCCGGCCGACCTCGCGCTCGCCAAGGCGCAGGTCGAGAACACTGAGGCGTCGCTCATCAATGTCGGCGTGTCGCGCACCGCGAACGAGCACGCCATCGCCATGCTGATCGGCCGGCCGCCGGCCGAGCTGAGCGTCGGGCACCGGCCACTGTCCGGCGCTCACATGCCGCATATTCCGATCACCGTGCCGTCGACGCTGCTCGAGCGCCGCCCCGACATATCCCAGGCCGAGCGCACCATGGAGCAGCAAAATGCGCTGATCGGCGTCGCCGAAGCGGCGTTCTATCCCGACCTCTCATTGTCCGCGATGCTGGAATGGGTCGGCAAGACGCCGTTTCCGTTCAACGTCGCCAACGAGATCTGGTCGCTCGGCGGCAACGCCTCGGAGGTGCTGTTCGAAGGCGGCTTGCGCTCGGCAGACCTCGACGCAGCGCGCGCGGTCTATTGGCAGAGCGTCGCCAGCTATCGGCAAACGGTGTTGGCCGCCTTCCAACAAGTCGAGGACCAGCTTGCCGCCATCCACATCCAGACCCGCCAGCTCGCGGTGCAGCGGCAGGCGGTGATCGATGCCCGCGAGGCGGTGCGCGTCTACACCAACCAATACACCGCCGGCACCATCGATCTGACCGTGCTGGTCACCGGCGAGGTCACGCTGCTGGCGGACGAGGAAGCCGAGCTGACGATCCGGCAGAATCTGTTCCTCGCCAGCGTCAGCCTGATCGAGGCGCTGGGCGGAACCTGGGATACGACCTTGCTGCCGAGCGGCGAGGAGCTGCAAAAGTCGTTCTCGATCCTGCCGAAGTTGCCGGTTACCGATGCGGGGGTGGAATATCCCCCTCCCGTAACACGCTGATTCACAAGGATTTTTAGTGACGCGCGTGGCCTGCAAAGCGGTCTTTGCCCGCCGCAACGGCGCTTACCTTACCGCGGCCCGTCCATTTGATTAGCAAAGTTTCATTAGGTAGGGGCTTGCCGCGCCCGGTATAAGCATCGGTTCAGAGGGATTGGCATCAGTTCAGAGGGACCGGCGACAGCCCCATGGACGAACGAACACGCACTACGGATCACGAACTCCCGACCGAGCTTCGGCACATCAGCCCGAAGCCCGAGGTCAAGGACCCGCCGTCCGTAAAAAAACGGATCGGCGTCGGCCTGATCGTCGTCGTGCTGCTGGCGCTCGGCGTTTATCAGATCGCGCGGTTTGCGCACCAGGCGCCGGCCCCGAGCGGCCGCCCGCCGCAAGGCATCCCGCAATCGGTCGGCGCCTCGACGGTGGCGCTGCACGACGTGCCGGTGGTGGTCGATGCGCTCGGCACCGTCACGCCGCTCGCCACCGTCACCGTGCAGACGCAAATCAGCGGTTATCTGACCGACGTCAAATTCACCGAAGGCGACATGGTGAAGAAGGGCGCGCCGCTCGCGCAAATCGATCAGCGGCCCTACGACATCCTCAAGACCCAGTACGAAGGCCAGCTGGCGCACGACCAGGGTCTGCTCGCCCAGGCCAAAGCCGACCTCACGCGCTTTCAGACGCTCGCCAAGCAGAACTCGATCGCGCTGCAGCAGGCCGACGACCAGCAGTTCCTGGTGCAGCAATACGAAGGCACGGTGAAACAGGATCAGGCGATGGTCGCCACGCAGGCGCTCAACATCACCTATTGCAACATCGTGTCGCCGGTCACCGGCCGCGTCGGGCTGCGCCTGGTCGATCCCGGAAATTACGTGACGCCGTCGAGCGCGACCGGCATCGCGGTGGTCACCCAGCTGCAGCCGATCACGGTCATCTTCTCGGTGCCGGAGGACGACCTGCCCGAGATCATGCCGCAGCTCAACGGCGGCGGCACATTGCAGGTCACCGCGTTCGATCGCGCCAATCAAAAACAGCTCGCGGTCGGCAAGGTCATCGCCGTCGACAATCAGATCGACACCACGACCGGCACGGTCAAGGTCCGCGCCCAGTTCGACAACGGCGACAACGCGCTGTTCCCCAATCAATTCGTCAACGCCGCGCTGCTGGTGAAGACGCTGCAGAACGCCGTGGCGGTGCCGACCGCCGCGATCCAGCGCGGCGCGCCAGGCGCCTCCGGCGGCGCGCTCGGCAGCTACGTCTACATCATCAACGACGACTCGACCGTCACGGTGCGACCGATCAAAACCGGCCCGACCACCATGTCGGCGGACAACATCAGCCTGACCGAGGTGCCGAGCGGGCTCACGGCCGGCGAGCGCGTCGTCACCGACGGCTCGGACCGCCTGCGCGAGGGCATGAAAGTCAAAGTCACCACGATCGACGGCAAGCAGGTTGCGCCGCCGACCGCTCCGGCGGGCGCCAGTGGACATAAACACAGCGGCGCCCGGCACGGCGGCGCCGGCGCGGCCGGCGGTAGCGGCCAATAGCGGCGAAGCGGGCGGCCGCAGTCAAAGCTCGCCCGCATCATGACGTGATGCGATGAACGTCTCCGAACCCTTTATCCTGCGGCCGGTCGCCACCACGCTCCTGATGGTGGCGATCATGCTGTCGGGTATCGTCGCCTACACGTTCCTGCCGCTGTCGACCTTGCCCGAGGTCGATTATCCGACCATCCAGGTGCAGACGCTCTATCCGGGCGCCAGCCCGGAAGTGATGACGTCGTCGGTCACGGCGCCGCTCGAGCGGCAGTTCGGGCAGATGCCCGGCCTCAATCAGATGACGTCGGCGAGCTCGGCCGGCGCCTCGGTGATCACGCTGCAGTTCAGCCTCGATCTGAGCCTCGACGTCGCCGAGCAGGAGGTGCAGGCCTCGATCAACGCCGCCGGCAACCTGCTGCCGGCCGACCTTCCGACGCCGCCGGTCTACGCCAAGGTCAATCCCGCCGACGCGCCGATCCTCACGCTTGCGGTGACCTCGAAGACGCTGCCGCTCACGCAGCTCGAAGATCTCAGCGAGACCTCGCTCGCGCAGAAGATCTCGCAGCTCAGCGGCGTCGGCCTGGTCAGCATCAGCGGCGGCCAGCGCCCTGCCGTGCGCGTCCAGGTCGATCCGCGCCAGCTCGCCGCCTACGGCCTCGCCATCGACGACGTGCGCACCACCATCGGCACGCTTTCCGTCAACACGCCGAAAGGCAATTTCGACGGCCCGCAGCAGGCCTCCACCATCAACGCCAACGATCAGCTCGACACCGCCGAGCAGTATCGCAACCTCGTCATCGCCTACCACAACGGCGCACCGGTGCGGCTGTCCGACGTCGCCACCATCGTCAGCGGCCCGGAGAACGTGAAGCTCGGCGCCTGGGCCAATTCCACGCCGGCCATCATCCTGTCGGTGCAGCGCCAGCCCGGCGCCAACATCATCCAGGTCGCCGACCGGGTGCAGAGCCTGTTGCCGCAGCTCACCGCAGCGCTGCCGGCGGCCGCCGACGTGCGGATCATGAGCGACCGCACGGTGACGATCCGCGCCTCGGTGGCCGACGTCGAGTTCGAGCTCGGGCTCGCGGTCGTGCTGGTCGTCATCGTGATCTTCCTGTTCCTGCGCACGCTGCCGGGCACCATCATTCCCAGCCTGTCGGTGCCGCTGTCGCTGGTCGGCACGTTCGGGGCGATGTATCTGCTCGGCTTCTCGCTCGACAATCTGTCGCTGATGGCGCTGACCATCGCCACCGGGTTCGTCGTCGACGACGCCATCGTCATGATCGAGAACATCGCCCGCTATGTCGAAGGCGGCATGGACCCGCTGACCGCGGCGTTGCGCGGCTCGCAGCAGATCGGCTTCACCATCATTTCGCTGACGATCTCGCTGATCGCGGTGCTGATCCCGCTGTTGTTCATGGGCGACGTGGTCGGCCGGCTGTTCCACGAATTCGCCATCACGCTCGCGGTCACCATCGTGATCTCCGCTGTGGTGTCGCTGACCCTGGTGCCGATGATGTGCGCGCGGCTCATTCGCCATCGCGGCGAAGCCGAACGAAGCGGCTTCGACCTGCGCGCCGAGCGCGCCTTCAATGCGGTGATCGGCGGCTATGGGCGCGCGCTCAATTGGGTGCTCGATCGCCAGCCGCTGACCCTTGTGGTGGCGCTCGCCACGCTCGGCCTCACGGTCTACCTCTATTACGAGATCCCGAAGGGCTTCTTCCCGGTGCAGGACACCGGAATGATCCAGGCCATCACCGAGGCGCCGCAGAGCGTCTCGTACGACGAGATGGCAAGCCTGCAGGGCAAACTTGCCGAAGCGGTGCTCAAGGATCCGGACGTGGTCAACCTGACCTCGTATGTCGGCGTCGACGGCATCAACCAGACGCTCAACACCGGCCGGTTTCTGATCACGCTCAAGCCCTATGACGAGCGCAAGCTGAGCGCCAGCGGCATCATCAAGCGGCTGCAGCAGGAGGTCGCGGGCGTCGACGGCATCTTGCTCTACATGCAGCCGGTGCAGGACCTCACCATCGACTCCACCATCAACCGCGCGCCCTACAATTTCGTGCTCGAGGACGCCAACGCCGACGAGTTCAACACCTGGGTGCCCAAGCTGGTGGCGCGGCTGTCGCAGCTGCCGGAGGTCACCGACGTCGCCAGCGATCTGCAGCAGCAGGGCCTGGAGGCTTACCTTTCGATCGATCGCGCCACCGCGAGCCGCTTCGGCATCACGCCGGCGACGGTCGATAACGCGCTTTACGACGCCTTCGGCCAGCGCATCATCTCGACCATCTACGAGCAGTCCAACCAGCGCCGCGTCATCATGGAGCTCAATCCGGACCTGCAAAAATCGCTGGCCGGACTGTCGTCGATCTATCTGCCGTCATCGTCGTCCACGACCAACGGCCAGGTGCCGCTGTCGGCGATCGTCCACGTCGAGCAGCGCACCGGACCGCTGTTGATCACGCATTACGGTCAGTTTCCCGCCACCACGATTTCGTTCAACACCGCGCCGGGTTATTCGCTCGATTCAGCGGTCACCGCCATCCAGAAGGCGGAAACCGAGGTCGGCCTGCCGGACAGCTTCATCACCGCCTTCCAGGGCACCGCGGCGGCGTTCCAGTCGTCGTTGAGCAATGAAGCGTTCCTGTTCATCGCCGCAATCGTCGCCATGTACATCGTGCTTGGCGTACTCTACGAGAGCTTCATTCATCCGATCACCATTCTGTCGACCCTGCCGTCCGCCGGCGTCGGCGCACTGTTGTCGCTTATGCTGCTCGGCTACGACCTCGACGTCATCTCGATCATCGGCATCATTTTGTTGATCGGCATCGTCAAGAAGAACGGCATCATGATGATCGACTTCGCGCTCGATGCCGAGCGGTCCGAAGGCTTGGCGCCGCGCGAGGCGATCTATCAGGCGTCGCTGCTGCGCTTCCGGCCGATCCTGATGACCACCATGGCGGCGATCCTCGGCGCGCTGCCGCTGATGCTCGGCACCGGCACTGGCTCCGAGTTGCGCCATCCGCTCGGCGTCGCGCTGGTCGGCGGCTTGATCGTCAGCCAGTTGCTGACGCTGTTCACGACGCCGGTGATCTATCTGTATTTCGACCGGCTGGCGGTTCGCCTCACCGGACGGCGGCCGGCCAATCCTTTGGCGCGCGGCGAGCCGGCCGAATGAACATCTCGGCGCCCTTCATTGCCCG
>JASHXZ010000118.1 GCA_030043285.1 Xanthobacteraceae bacterium
CCATGTCGGGGCCGGCGATGGCGCGCAGCGCTCCGCTCTCGACCCGACTGACCCATGGCACCACCGCACCGTAGCCGAACCGCAGGATCAGTTCGGAGTGCATCTTCATCTGGCCGCGGGTGCCGATCACCAGACGCACGATCGTGGAATTGGCGGCGTGCCGCGGCATGAAGTCGACCACGGTCGCGGCGCCGTCGGTGGTCTCGAAACAGGTTTCGAGGATGAGCGTGTCGGGGCGGTAGCGCCGCGAGATGCGCGCTTTGTCGCGCGGCGCGATCAGCCAGCGGCCGTGCTCGGGCGTGCCCAACAGCGCCGCAAAGCAGGCCTCCGAATCGAAACGCGGCCAGCACAGCCAATCGATCGAGCCGTCCTTGGCGACCAGCGCTGCGCTCATGCAATCGCCGATCAGTGCGTAATCTTCAATCGGAGTGGACATGGGCGGTCAGGCAAAATCGATGACGACTTTAATATCGTCGGGTTGCGGCTCGAGCGCCTGCGTCCATTGGTCGGCCGGCACGCGGCGCGTGATCAGCCGCGACAGCCACTTCTTGTCGGCGCGCTGGAGCGCCGCCACCGCGTCCTCATAATGCTGGCGGTTGGCATTGACGCTGCCGAATACGGTGTCGTTGTCGAGCACCATGGTGCGATTGAGCTGGCCGAGGTCGATGTCGAAGTCGTGGCCCGGCGCGCTCACCCCGACCAGGCAGACGATGCCGCCGGACGCGGTGCGGCCGAGCACGTCGCGCACCACCACCGGCGCACCCGTACACTCCATCAATATGTCGGGGGCAAAATGGCCGAGATCGGCGATGCTGCCGAGATGGAACGTGCCGCCGATGTCGCGCACCAATTCCCGCTTGAGCGCGCTGTCGTGATGATCGAGCACGTGCACGTCGAGGCCGCGCTGGGCGCCGATCATGGCCGCGAGGAGGCCGATCGGTCCGGCGCCGGTGCAGAGCAGGGTTTTCGGCTGCCAGGCGCGCGAACGGCGCCCGATGCGCACGGTGTGATCCCAGGCCTTGGCGACGACGCTGGTCGGCTCGACCAGGACGCCTTCGGCACGTAGCGCGCTGTTGAGCTTGACCAGAAACTCCGGCTCGACGCGGAAGAAATCCGAGCCGTAACCGTTGCGCTCCTTGATGCCGCGCTCGGTGTAGCGGCCGTTGCGGCACATATCCCACTCGCCCGCCGCGCAGGACGGACATGGCACCGGATCGGGCCGGCGCACGATGCCGACCACCAGATCGCCGGGATCGAAGCCGCAGCCCGGCGGCGCCTCGCGCACTTCGCCAAGCGATTCATGGCCTATGACGAGACGGCTCGCGCCCGGCGGCGCCCAGCCGTACGCGCCGGAGACGATTTCGCGGTCGGTGCCGCAAACGCCGAGCGCCTTGGCGCGCACCAGCACGGCGCCATCGGACAAGGGCGGCTCCGCAATGTCATCGACACGTGCCGAACTTGCAACATTCGGCGCGACGGTGAGAGCGCGCATGCTGCGATTCCACGCAAAATCCGCTCGCGGCCAACCCCATGCGGGCGGCGCCTGCGGCGGATGAACTCTTTATCGGGGCAACGGCTGCGGCGAAAAAAAGTTCCGGAAAATGGAACTGCCCTCACGGTCATGCGTTATCGCCGACGAAGGCGCGGTTCAGCGCCGCAACCCCATCGCAAACCAGCAACTCAACCCCCAATTAAAGGAACGAGGTGTTGGGCATGGAACCGATCGGACGCAAGCGCTGGGCAATTGCCGAAGGCTACATTCCATCCGAGAGTTCTTTTTCCCATCGCACGCTGATCTCGCATGAGACCGCCTGCATTCTCAATGCCGGCGATCGCGAGGCCCGTGTCCGCATCACGGTGTTCTTCGCGGATCGCGAGCCGGTCGGACCGTATCAGGTGACCGTGGCGCCGCGTCGCACCTTGCATTTGCGCTTCAACGATTTGCAAGACCCGGCGCCGATTCCGCGCGACACCGATTATGCGTCGGTGTTCGAATCCGACGTGCCGATCGTGCTGCAGCACACCCGCATGGATTCGCGCCGCGCCGAAGTCAGTCTGTTGTCGACCATCGCCTACGCCGAAGCGTGAGTGTTCCGCTGCGATTGTCCGGGTTCCGACTTGCGTAGAAAGAATCGGCTGCCGTAAACGACAAAACGCGAAATGTATCCGTTGCTTGGGAACTATCCGTTGCTGCGCCGACACTACCGGAACCAACGGTCGCCGGCCGGGTTGTCGGAACGCCAATTGGAGGACTTCACGTGAGCGTTATCGTCGTTTCCAACCGCGTCGCGCGGGCAAAAACTGACGAGCCCATTGCCGGGGGTTTGGCCTCGGCGCTCATTCCCGTCGTCAAGGAATCGGGCGCGATCTGGGTCGGTTCCAGCGGCCACGGTGACGCCGCGCAAACCCGCGAATCGTTCGCCAAGATCGAAGCGCTGGGTAAGGGCGCGCTCGCGACCGTCGACATTCCGGCCAAGCATTATCGCGGCTATTATGAAGGTTTCGCCAATTCGGCGCTGTGGCCGGCGCTGCACTCGCGGCCGGACCTCATTCAGGTCACCGCCGAGGAATACGCGTCCTATCGCGAGGTCAACGCCTTCATGGCGCGCGCGCTGTTGCGTTTCAACGGCACGGAGGCGGCGTTTTGGGTGCAGGATTATCATTTCCTCACGCTCGGCGCGGAGCTGCGCCGGCTGCGCGTCGGCCGGCCGATCGGATTTTTTCTGCACACGCCGTGGGCAGAGCGCAGCACGATCGCGGCGGTGCCGCACCACGCCGATCTCGTATCGGCGATGCTGGCTTACGACCTGATCGGCTTTCAGACCGACGACGACCGCCGCAATTTCGAAGACTATTTGCAGTACGAGTTCGGCATGTCGGTGGTCGACGGCGCGGTAGCGTCCGCCTATGGGCTGACCCGGCTTGCCACGTTCCCGATCGGCATCGACGTCGATGAGTTCACCTCGCGCGCC
>JASHXZ010000042.1 GCA_030043285.1 Xanthobacteraceae bacterium
AGCTCGATGGGCGGGGGCCGCGATCATCAAGCCTTCCCCGAATTCTACGCCGAGTACAATGCCGCCTTCGGTCTCGCCAAGCGGCTCGGCAACCGCGTCGTCGTCAATGGCCCGCTGCAATACGCGAAGCAGCAGGTCGGGCGCGACATTCGAAACCTGAAAGCCGGCGTCGCCACCGTGAAGGAGCGCCACCCGACGCTCGCCGGCTTTCTGCCAGTGGTCGCGCCAGCGAGCGCGCTGCCGGGCGCGAAGCTCGAATACTATAGGGACGAAGAAAGCTACTTCGCCGCGCTCGCCGATGCGCTGCATCAGGAATACCAGGCGATCGTCGATGCCGGACTTTGTGTGCAGATCGACGACGCCTTCCTGCCCTACATGTACGAGCGCATGGTGCCGCCGATGAGCAAGGCCGAGTACCGGCGCTGGGCTGAACTGCGCGTCGATGCGCTCAACCGCGCGCTCGCCGGCATCCCGGAGGAGCGCTCGCGCTATCACATCTGCTGGGGCAGTTGGAACGGCCCGCACGCCTTCGACGTGCCGCTCAAGGAGATCATCGACCTCGTCCTCAAAGTGCGCGTCGGCCATTACTCATTCGAGGCCGCCAACCCGCGCCACGCCCACGAGTGGCGGGTCTGGCAAACTGTCAAGCTCGCACCCGGCAAGGTGCTGATCCCCGGCGTCATCAGCCACGCCACCAACATCGTCGAGCATCCCGAGCTCGTCGCCGAGCGCATCGTGCGGCTCGCCAAGATCGTCGGCCGCGAGAACGTGATGGGCGGCACCGATTGCGGCTTCGCGCAGAGCCCGTTCGCGCGCCGCGTGCATCCCTCGATCATGTGGGCGAAACTCGCGTCGCTGGTCGAAGGCGCGCGCATCGCGACGCAGACGCTATGGGGGAGGCAAGCGGCAGCATAGGCGCCGCTTACCGCCCGTTCGCTGCAGCGATCCTTTCCCCTCCGCCTCTCGTGCTGAGAGGCCGTCGACGCAAGCCGATACTGGAGCGTCGGATCGAGGATCGATACGCAACGGTCGGCCACCTGGAACACGAGCGGACGTGCGCCGTTTCCGCCGCACGCCGCGTCGATGATCGTGGTCAGATTGTGCCGACCGAGAGACCGCAGCCCGGATGCCGCTTGCGCGATCCGGCTACGCTTCTCAGCCTGCGACTCGGATCGTCGGATCCCAGGCGTAATAACCCTTGAGGACAGGCTGTCCCGTGTTCTGATCGCGGATATAGAGCCCGAACTGCACCATGTAGCCTTCGGTCCCCTTCTGGGCGACGCTCGCCTGATAGAACCAGAATACTTCGTCGGCGGTCTTTGCCGGCAACGGCGTTGTGGGGGAGTTTGGAATAACCGCCGACTTGGTGAAGCTCTGGTAGATGAACAAGCCGAACACCGGGGTGCCGCTGAACTGTGGCATGCCGTAGAGCAGCACTGAGTCCTCGAAGTTGTCGGAGCCTGAGGTGGCGAAGGCGCGCACCTCGTCACCGACCAATGCATTGATATCGAGGTCACCGGTTCCCTGTCCGCTATTCACGGTCGTTCCGGTGGCGACCATGTAGCCCATATTGTGGGCGATGCCGGTTGGTTTACTCGAATCTTTACTGGGGTTGGGATAGGTCTTCTGAACGGCATCAGTGTCGATCGCAATGAGGATGTTTATTATCTTGCTCACGGCGTGTTCTCCTCGGTTGGTGGGCTTGCTGGTGGTGGGGTCAGTTTCACGGTGAGCTGCAGAACCCACCGGTAACGGCCGGCCAAGCGCGGCCGACCTTGCTCATCGCGGTCATAAACCGCGAGGAGAACGTTGCAGTGCGGCTCTCCGTCTGTCGTGACCGCGCACTGCCAGAACCAGAAATCCTGCTCGGAGAAACGCGCAGGCAATACGTCGGCGTTACCGTTCGGCACGACCGCGCTTCGCTCAAAGCTCAAGAGCGCAAAATCTTGCAGACTGTCGCGATCGCTGATCGGGCTCATGTCCTCGATGAGGACACCGTCGTCGAAATTGTTCGATCCCGATTTGGCGTAGAAGCGGACGGTGTCGCCTTCAGACACTTCGACTGCGATCCGGTTCGAGGCTTGGCGCACGGTCTGCGCCGCCGTTGTTGCCAACACGAATTCGCTGTCGGGACCGACACGCTTTATCGCCTCGGCGTCCGCCGCGTCGGCGCCCTCGTCGGCATCGGCGGCGCGCGCCAGAAGCCGGGTGACGTCGACGATGATGGCGACGTAGACGGCCCGTCCATTGGAATTGCCGGCGGTCATGCCCGATCTGAAGCTTGTGTCGGTTGTTGTTTGAACAAGAACGTGCGTTCGCGTCAGCGCTACTGACATCGACGCGCCGCCGTGTGCGGTCAAACCGTGGTGTCGAAGCCTGGTCGGCCGCTGGTCGCTACTAGTACGTGCATGCTCTTACGGTCAACCCCTGGCTGCCGTATCGACATGACACACGCGGTAATATGTTCGCGAGTTAGTTGTGAGGGCATCGCGACCGACGCGCTGTGGGGCAAGCGCGCCGCGGCGTAAGCTCGACGTTCTGGTCAGCTGCCCTCTTCGAGGCAGTGCCTGGCCCGCCGCTCCTGGGAGGCGGTCATGCCGTGGGCCAAGGCGATCAACCGCGCCTGGACCACGCCAACCTGTGCCACGAACGCCCGGACTGTTTCGCAGCTAATGCGCTCGCGTCTCATCTCGGCCGATGCCGGACAAGCAGCGACGACCGCAAGCGCGCTTAACAGCAAAGCTTTATTCAAAACCGGCTCCCGACGGTAGGCATTCACTAATGTCGGGAATCGAATATTGTTCCGGGCGAGCCGGCACTTTCGCGCCGGCTCTACGCCGATCAGTGCGCCTGCTGCGCGTTCGGGAACAGGCTGCCAGGCTCGATCTTCACGCCCGGGCCCATGGTCGAGGAGATCGCCACGCGATTGATGAAGTGACCCTTGGCGCCGGTCGGCCGCGCTTTCTGCACCGCATCAGCAAACGCCATGATGTTCTCGACGAGCTTCTCGGCCGAAAACGACGCCTTGCCGACGCCGGCCTGCACGATGCCGGCTTTCTCGACCCGGAACTCCACCGAGCCGCCCTTGGCGCCCTTCACCGCGTTGGTCACGTCCATGGTGACGGTGCCAACCTTCGGGTTCGGCATCAGCCCGCGCGGGCCCAAAACCTTACCCAAGCGGCCGACCAGCGGCATCAGGTCGGGCGTCGCGACGACGCGGTCGAAATCGATATTGCCGCCCTGCACCTTCTCGACCAGATCCTCCGCGCCGACCACGTCGGCGCCGGCGGCCTTGGCTTCGTCGGCCTTGGCGCCGCGTGCGAACACCGCAACGCGCACCGTACGGCCGGTGCCGTTCGGTAAGTTCACCACGCCGCGCACCATCTGATCGGCATGGCGCGGATCGACGCCGAGATTCATCGCAATCTCGACGGTCTCGTCGAACTTCGCCTTGGCGCGGTCTTTGATCAGCTTGACCGCCTCGGGCAGCGCATAAAGCTTTTCGCGATCGACACCCTCGCGGGCCGCGCGCGTACGTTTGCCAAGCGAGCTCATGCCTTCACCTCCAGCCCCATCGACCGCGCCGAGCCTTCGACCATGCGCATCGCCGCATCGATCGTATCGCAGTTCAAATCCTTCATCTTCTGCTCGGCGATCTCGCGCACCTGCTCCTTGGTGACCGAGCCGGCGACATCGCGACCCGGCGTCTTCGAGCCGCTTTCGAGCTTCGCCGCCTTCTTGAGGAAGTGCGACATCGGGGGCTGGCGCATCTCGAAGGTGAACGAGCGGTCGGCATAGACCGTGATGGTGACGGGGATCGGCGTACCCTTCTCCAACTTCTGGGTCTGCGCGTTGAACGCCTTGCAGAACTCCATGATGTTGAGGCCGCGCTGACCGAGCGCCGGGCCGATCGGCGGCGACGGATTGGCGGCGCCGGCCGGCACCTGCAGCTTGACGTATCCGGTAATCTTCTTTGCCATGCTCTACTCCTGTTCAGTGGTGCGGATTTTGACGGCCGGCAAAAGCCGCCTCACCTCCCACGTTTTCACTCTCTATCTTCATCCTCTACCTCGTCATGCCCGGGCTTGCCCCGGGCATCCATGCTGCCTTGCCGCCCCATGGATTGCCGGGTCAAGCCCGGCAATGACGACTTACAAAATGACGCCTTACAGTTTATCGACCTGCCCGAACTCCAGCTCGACCGGGGTGGCGCGGCCGAAGATCGACACCGCCACCTTGAGCCGCGAGCGGCCCTCGTCGACCTCCTCGACCGTGCCGTTGAACGAGGCGAACGG